>NZ_CP125295.1:6300000-6584006 GCF_030412785.1 Paraburkholderia sabiae | reverse complement strand
CAAGTTGCTATCGTTATGTTTGCGACGCGATCCGCCGGCGCTCTGGTCGCGGGATACGCGACGAGGCCCGAAGCTGCCAGGCGGAAAAGCCCCAGACGCTTGTGCCACAAGGGTTTGCGGGGTCAAGCGGGCCGGGGCGGCGTGCAGGATTCTTGGGAAGTAAGGCGAGATTCTACCGCCAAAACGGCAGTCAAAGTGAGTTATCCACAGGGCCCGATCAAACAATGCCGACTAAGATCGCCTGTGGATCATTGCCCTAAACTATTGACGGCTCAGAGAAAACCGGTTTAAATAGCGGGTTCCGCGAAAACCAATTTTCGAACCTCCGGCCATTGCACTTTCAGCGATGCTCGCGCGGTTATTTCTCAAACAAGTGAGAGCAACATGAAACGTACTTACCAACCTTCCGTGACGCGCCGTAAGCGCACCCATGGCTTCCGCGTTCGCATGAAGACCGCTGGTGGCCGCAAAGTCATCAACGCACGCCGCGCAAAGGGCCGCAAGCGCCTCGCCATCTAAGGCAGGCGTATAACGGTCAAGCCGAGTGCGCGCTGTGTCCGAGACCCGCGACGCTGCGGGAACGGCAGACGCGCCGCATCAGAACTCTGTTCCGTTGCAGGTGTCCGCAGCCTTTCCCAAAGCCGCAAGGCTGCTAAAAACGGATGAATTTTCATCCGTTTTTCGTTTGCGCCCGTGGCGCCGGACGGCTCACTTCGTCGTGTACGCGCGGCCAACGGGCAACGAAGCGCGCCTCGGCCTCGTGATCGGGAAGAAGTACGCGCCGCGCGCGGTGACGCGCAATCTGGTTAAACGCCTCGCGCGCGAAGCGTTTCGTCTGCGGCGCTCGGAATTCGGCGGTTGGGACGTGCTGCTGCGTTTGCACACCAAATTCGACAGGAAGGCGATGCCCAGCGGATCGTCGCCGCCGTTGAAAACACTGTGCCGCAGCGAAATCGATACGCTGCTCGACAAGGTAGCGCGAGAAATCGCCCGTCGCGAAGCGCCGGCAGCGTCGGCTCCTCAAGCGGCGGACACGCCGCCCGCCACGCCATGACAGCCACGCAGCGTCGAGGCGCGGCTGTCTTACAGCGCTCCACACCGGGCGGCGCAGTCTGGCCCCACTAGTCATGCAAACGGTACTGTTCGCTTTGCTGCGTTTCTACAAGATTGCCGTGAGTCCCATGCTCGGCAATCGGTGCCGTTTTTATCCCTCCTGTTCGGATTACGCGCGCGAAGCAATCCAGTATCATGGCGCCGCGCGTGGTACTTACCTCGCCGCAAGGCGCCTGTGCCGCTGTCACCCGTTTTCGGCGGGCGGCATCGATCTTGTCCCGCCTCCCACTCCTAAGAAGCGCTGACGCGCTGTGCCATCGACACTGAGACAACGCATGGATATCAAACGCACCGTCCTATGGGTCATCTTCTTCATGTCAGCTGTCATGCTGTTCGACAACTGGCAGCGCGACCACGGACGCCCGTCGATGTTCTTCCCGAGCGCGACGCAGACCAAGACGGCGGCTCCCGCCGCGCCGGGCTCGTCGGCGACGGCAAGCCAACCGGCCGATTTGCCGCAGACCACGGCAGCCGCACCGGGTTCGACGACACCCGCCGCGCAGCAGGCGCAACTGGTTTCGTTCAACACTGACGTCTATCGCGGCCAGATTGACACGCGTGGCGGCACGCTGTCGAAGCTCACGCTGGTCAAGCCGGGCGAGGGCAAGCAGCCCGATCAGGTGATCACGCTGTTCGACCACACGGCCGACCACACGTATCTGGCGCGTACGGGCCTGCTCGGCGGCGATTTCCCGAACCACACCGACGTGTTCACGCCCGTTCCCGGTCAGGCGACCGACATGACGGGCAACACGCTGACGCTGTCGTTCCAGTCGCCGGAAAAGGGCGGTCTGAAGGTCGTGAAGACGTACACGTTCACGCGCGGCAGCTATGTGATCAACGTCGACACGAAGATCCAGAACGTCGGTACGACGGCCGTCAAGCCGACCGCGTACATGGAACTCGTGCGCGACAGCCAGCCCGTCGAGACGCCGCGCTTCTCGCACACGTTCATCGGACCGGCTGTCTACACGGAGCAGCATCACTTCCAGAAGCTGACTTTCGGCGATATCGACAAGAACAAGGAAGACTACGCAAAGTCGGCCGACAACGGCTGGGTTGCGATGGTGCAGCACTATTTCGCGTCGGCGTGGATTCCGCAGCAGGGCGCGAAGCGTGACATCTACGTCGAGAAGATCGATCCGTCGCTGTATCGCGTGGGCGTCAAGCAGCCGCTGCAGTCCATCGCTCCGGGACAGACAATCGACGTGTCCGCGCGTCTGTTCGCCGGTCCGGAAGAAGAGCGCATGCTCGAAGGCATCGCGCCGGGTCTGGAACTGGTGAAGGACTACGGCTGGGTGACGATCATCGCGAAGCCGCTGTTCTGGCTGCTCGAAAAGATCCACGGCTATGTCGGCAACTGGGGCTGGGCGATCGTGCTGCTGACGCTGCTGATCAAAGCCGTGTTCTTCCCGCTGTCGGCCGCGAGCTACAAGTCGATGGCGCGCATGAAGGAAATCACGCCGCGTATGCAGGCGCTGCGCGAGCGCTTCAAGGGCGATCCGCAGAAGATGAACGCGGCTCTGATGGAGCTGTACAAGACTGAGAAGGTGAATCCGTTCGGCGGCTGTCTGCCTGTCGTGATTCAGATTCCGGTGTTCATTTCACTGTACTGGGTGCTGCTGTCGTCGGTGGAAATGCGCGGCGCGCCGTGGGTTCTCTGGATTCACGATCTGTCGCAACAAGATCCGTACTTCATCCTGCCAGTTCTGATGGCCGTCTCGATGTTCGTTCAGACGAAGCTCAACCCGACGCCGCCGGATCCTGTGCAAGCCAAGATGATGATGTTCATGCCGATCGCATTCTCGGTCATGTTCTTCTTCTTCCCGGCCGGTCTCGTGCTGTACTACGTCGTGAACAACGTGCTGTCGATCGCACAGCAGTACTACATCACGCGCATGATGGGGCAGAAGAGAAAGGCTGCCTGATCGGCTATTCGGATCGGATGAGCGTTCGTCCGATTCGATGCCGGAAAAAACAAAAACCGCCCGGTTCCAGCCGGGCGGTTTTTTTTGTGTCTGTGATTTTTCTAGGAGTTGTCGGCGTCGCCGTAGAGCTGTGCGATCAGTTCCTGCACCAGATACCGATGATGCGGAGTCAGCGACTCGATTTTCGACGCCAGTTCGAGCGTCTCAGGTGAAAGCGGATATTTCTCACCGCGCGCCAAAGGCTTCGGAACATTCCGTGTCGATCCGTTCGGCGAAGGTCCGTAGTGCAGCCAGTGGACGTCTACTTCGAACCAGGCCGCGAGCGTGCGAAGCTTGTCGTCGGTTGGGATCGTGCGGCCGCTCAACCACTTGTGCACCGTCTGCGGCGACACGGGCTGGTCGCCGTGATGGCGTAAGTTGAAATGCAATGCGAGATCGGTCCCGCCCTTGAGTTTCTCGGGGGCGCGTCTCATCGCGAATTTGAGTCGCTCGGCAAAGGCCGTTTTTTCTTCGACGGTTGGCATCCGCAAATTGTGCAGCCCGACGCGTCGCAGGTAGACAACTGTACACGCTACATTTAGCGTGTCTGAGTTTCGCCTATCTTGTGGTGATGACAGGTCGGAATCGTCGATCTTTAAATCACGACATCCGCATTTCCCTTACTGGTGTAGGGATCAGGCTACACGATGAGTCGGAATTCTTCTATCTTGGGTTAGCTTGCGTCTTAACGCGTACAAGATAAATCTGAAGGCTAAGTCTTGCCTGTCGCGAGAGCGCAGCCGCCAAGGCGCCACAAACGTCCGCGTTACAATGCCAGGCGTTCAGCACACGCCCGTGCGCGTCCTATTCACACGTCTCCGCCCGTTTCCGCCATGCTCGCCACAGATTCCGATCCGATCGTCGCCATCGCCACCGCACCCGGCCGCGGCGGGATAGGTGTCGTGCGCATCTCGTTCGGGCGCGCGGGTGAAGCCGCGGCGCAGCCCATGATGCAGGCGTTGACCGGCCAGGCGCTCGCGCCGCGCCACGCCAGCTACGTGCCGTTTCTGGATAGCGGCGGCAACGCGCTCGATCGCGGCATCGCGCTGTATTTTCCGGCGCCGCATTCGTACACAGGCGAGCATGTGCTCGAGTTGCAAGGACACGGCGGCCCGATCGTGCTTCAGCTGGTTCTGCAACGTTGCATCGATGCCGGGCGCGCGTTCGGCTTGCGTCTCGCGGAGCCGGGCGAGTTCACGCGGCGCGCATTTCTCAACGACAAGCTTGATCTCGCCCAGGCCGAGGCCGTCGCCGATCTCATCGAAGCGAGCACGGAAGCGGCCGCGCGTTCCGCAGGCCGTTCGCTGGACGGCGCGTTCTCGCGCGACATCCATGCGCTGGTCGAAGACGTGATCACGCTGCGGATGCTCGTCGAGGCGACGCTGGATTTTCCCGAAGAAGAGATCGATTTTCTCGAAGCCGCCGACGCACGCGGCAAGCTCGCGCGTATTCGTGAACGTCTCGCACTCGTGCTCAGCGAAGCGCGGCAGGGCGCGTTGCTGCGCGAAGGGCTGTCCGTGGTGCTGGCGGGGCAACCGAACGTCGGTAAATCGTCGCTGCTCAACGCGCTGGCGGGTGCGGAACTCGCGATCGTCACGCCGATTGCCGGCACGACGCGTGACAAGGTCGCGCAGACGATTCAGGTCGAAGGCATTCCGTTGCATGTGATCGACACGGCAGGGCTGCGCGAGACGGAGGACGAAGTCGAGAAGATCGGCATCGAACGGACGTGGGGTGAGATCGAGCGCGCGGACGTCGTGTTGCATCTGCTCGACGCGCGTTCGGGCATGACGGGCGACGACGAAACGATCGCCGCACGTTTTCCGAGGGGCGTGCCTGTCGTGCGCGTCATCAACAAGACGGATCTGACGGGTGTCGCGCCGGACGTTGCGAAGTTGAACGGGTCAGGAGATGCCGATTTGTCCGAAGTTCGCCTGTCCGCGAAGATGGGCGACGGGATCAGTCTGCTGCGCGGCGAGTTGCTGCGCATCGCCGGCTGGCAGGCGGGTGCCGAAAGCGTCTACCTGGCACGTGAGCGGCATCTGATCGCGCTGCGCGCCGCACAGAATCATCTCGGACTTGCCGCCGAGCACGCAGATCAAAACTCGCAAGCGCTCGATTTATTCGCAGAAGAACTTCGACTCGCCCAGGATCAACTCAATTCGATCACCGGCGAATTTACCTCCGACGATCTGCTCGGTGTTATTTTCAGCAGGTTCTGTATCGGCAAGTAAGCGGGCATATTGCCCGCTGATTCGCGCTGTAAATCTACCGACGGCGAGCTTGTTTTCGGTACACAGACATGTAAACTCGGCTTTCGCCGCCCTCTGTGTACCGAAACCGCCGACATGCCCAAACTCGCGACGCCGCTCAGCGAATCCCACATCCGCAGCTTGCAGCCCCGCACGACGCGCTATAGCGTCGCTGATGGCAAAGGCCTGATCCTCGAGATCATGCCGACCGGAAAGAAAGTATGGCGATTCCGCTATACGCTCGACGGGAGTCGGCAGCCGATGGTCACCATCGGCGACTATCAGTTGATGTCGTTGCGGGTCGCGCGGGCCCGCGCGCAGAAGTACGCGGAGATGGTGGCGAAGGGCCTGTCGCCCGTTTCGATCGCGAGGCAAGATCGTGGGGCCGAAAAACGTGTCGACGTACTGCGGGATGCCGCCGAACTGTACGTGGCGGTGGCAATCGCCCGCAAATCCGACGAATATCGCCGCACGACGCAACGCGCGCTCGACAAGGACATTCTGCCCGCAATCGGCCACAAGCCGATCGCGCAGGTCACGACGGAAGACATCCAGTGCATCTGCGATGCGATCAAAAGCCGGGGCGCGCCGCAAATGGCGCTGCACACGCGCAACGTCGCGAAGCGTCTGTTTGCGTTCCTGATCTCGCGGCAACTCGCAACCGTCAATCCCGCCGAATCCATCGCGGCGCGCACGATCGCGACGCAAGACGGGCGCACACGCGTCCTGAATGCGAGCGAAATTGGCACGTTGCTGCATTCGATCTACACGTCGAGTATCAGGCGCCCGTTGAAGCTCGCGCTGCATCTGCTCGTGCTGACGATGGCCAACAAGTCGGAACTGATCGAAGCGACGTGGCGCGAGTTCGATCTCGACGGTGGCGTCTGGACGATTCCCGCTTCACGCGCTGCTAATGGCCGCACGCGTCGCGTGCCGCTTTCGAGCCAGGCGCTATCGATGCTTCGCGAGCTACGCGACATGAAAAGCAGCCGCACGTACGTCTTTCCGTCGACACGCGGCGACGATGATCGTCCGATCGCCAAGGGCACGCTGAATCAGGCGGTGAAGTCGCTTGAGCTGGATGTCGAGCGCTTCGTGCTGGGCGATTTCCGCCGCACGGGTTTGCATCATCTGCGCGACGGTTTGCAGTCGGAGACGGGAGAAGAGGCGCTTGTCGAACCCTACGGCGCTGTCACTGCGTATGCAATGCAACGCTGGGCGGATTTCGTCGAGACACAGGTCGGTGTGCAGCCGCTTGGGAAAAACCGAAGCTAGCGACTCCGCAGCGGGACTTTTTGGTACACAGACTTCAGCACACCATAGTCAAGGCTTGACGGATAAGGGAAGAGACGAAAATTTAATAGGTTCTGCGACAGGTGCTGCGCCATTCCTTTTTGGTACACAGCACTTCATCGACCCCGCCTCAAGCCAGATAATCAAACGCATCGGCGGCTAAAAATGAAGGTTATGGCAGCGAAACCGTACTTCACCTTCACGGCAGCCGCACAGTATTACCCGTGCAAGGCCACCGGTTCAGCGGTGCGCTCGGAGCGATCGTCGGCAGGCGTCGAATACGCATCCGGTCCGCGTCGATCGTAGTGATCGAGTCGCAGCAACAGGCTGTCGAGCGCGCACAACTGGACTTTGGTGAGAGACGGCGCATCGAGCAGCGCGTGCAGGCGCATGCGCCAGTACTCCGAGGAGAGAATCGCGCCGCCCATGTCTCCGAGCAGCGATGGCCACATCACTCGCGAAATGTGCGCGATTTCCTGATCGATCAATCGGTTCATGCCGTCCCCCGTGACGTCTCGACAAGGCCAAAGTTTCTTTACATCTGATGATTAACTTTAGCCGGATTTTAGCCAGTTATTACCTATAAAAACAAATAGGTATGCCGGCGATGTCGAGCGGTGAGGAAGCGACATCGCATGAGTTGAAGCGTACGCATGCGGGTCGCATCACAATCAAGGGAACAGAACGATGTTTGGGCGTCAATTTGGTGACGCATCCAATGACAGAGATCGCGAAGTGAGGGAGAAGCGTCGCAGGTTTACACGTCATCGTCGTGCGGCTCGCGCACACCCGGCACCGAACCGCACAGCGACGTCAGCGCGACGCTGATCAGAATCAGCGCCAGCATGAACAGCCAGTATTCCGTCCACGAAAAAGAGAAGGCCAGCATGGCAGCCTCCATTCGCTCCGGATGCCGTCGACCTGCCTAGTGATGCAACAGGCTGCGAATCGGATGCCGCCAGTCCATCCGTCTGTGATGGTCGTCATCGTGCAAAGCCTGGCGATGTTCCTGCCAGAGTTCGTCGGAAAACAGAAACGCGACGATGAGAAGCGGCACGATCAAAAACGCGCCCAGAATCAGATGCTCGATCACAGTCAACCTCCTGATCGATGGAACAGCGACGATTTAATTGTAGGCGTGTTGGTAGCCACTGCGTGTGATCCACCGCGCACACCCTGTACGCGGATCGATAGATGCAAGTGGCGCGCCTGGTTCGTCGAATGTCCCTTCGATCAGAAGAAACTCATGCCGCCGATTTCTTCCACGCCACAGCCAGAAGACCCGCGCCGATCAACAACGTTCCGCCCGTGCAATTGACGCTGCGCTGGACACGCGGACTGCGGATCGCACGCCGCGCCGCCGACGCCAGCACGGCATAGCCGAGCGCATTCAAGGTACCAAGCGCGACGAAAGTCGCTTCGAAGACTGCGATCTGCGACCAGGTGGCGACCTGCGTGTCGATGAATTGCGGCACGAATGCCACGAAGAACACGATGCTTTTCGGATTGAGCGCCGTCACCGCGTACGCATGCGCGAAGATGCGGCTCGTGCGCGTTTCGCCCACGGCCGGCGCCTCGCCCGCCGACACGGGCGCACGCCACAGCTTGATGCCGAGATAGATCAGATACGCCGCGCCGACCCACTTGAGCGCAGTAAACAGCGTCGCGGATGCCGCGAGGATCACGCCGAGCCCGAGCATCGACGCCGTCATCGACGTCAGATCGCCGAGCGCGACGCCTGCCGTTGTTACCAACGCATAGCGTCGTCCGTGGCCGAGTGCATAAGAAATTACAAGCAGCACGGTGGGGCCGGGAATTGCCACGAGAATCGCCGAAGCGATCGCAAAGGGAAGCCAGTGTGCAAGCGTCATGAGAGTCTCCTGTCGACGGGAGCGGGCGCTTCTTCGCTCTCGCCTGATGAAAGGTGGTTGTTTTGGGCCGGTCGATTTATCCACGAACGCGGCGCTCGCGCAAGGGCGACATGCATTTTGTCGCGCCACGGTCCGCCGGCTTGCAGTCAGGCATCCTTTTTATTCTGCAGACGCTTCAATAGGTCGCCACCTTTGATGAGTCGCGCGAATGACTTTGTGTGCGACGCATCAACTCGCCATTCCGTAATCGCTAATCGCTTAAAACCGGTTAAGCGTAAACGCGAATAACGACGGCAAAGGGTTGTTGGGTATTGGTCTGCGTCCCCTATTACCTTTTGCTTTGCGTCGAATAAAAGCGGAATTGCGTCATAAGGGCGGCATCAATCGCATGCGGTCGACGATGCGACAATTCGCCACTGTTGCGAGCGCACACAAGTTGTGCTTGCTCTTCAAAGCAGGTCTCCTAAATTGAAAAGCGTGTCTGTTTTCTGGCAGTTAAATGCATAGCTAAACCGAGCAATAACCCGCACGGAGGTAACCATGAACAAGCGAGTCGCCATTCTTTTGGCACTGACGGGTTTCGTCGCAGCAGCAGGCGCGCAGGCGCAGGACGTCGTGATCAAACCTCAGCAGACAGTGCAATTCAAGGCGAATTCATATGGCTGCCTGTCAAGGGATAAGCTCGACGCCGTCACCCAGCATGCGCAAGCTGGCGAGCAACAGAAAATGCAGGAATTCTTCTCAGGCTTTGAGTGCATTTCTACGCCGGAGCATTCGGATTTCCGCGTCGTCCGCGTGGTCGGGCATGACGTGGAATTCGTGAATGCCGGCAATAGCGATACGCAAGGTCTTTGGACCAACGATCGCTTCATCAAGCAATAAGCATTTAAAGTTGGACGCCGCCCGACACGCAGTGTCGGGTGAAAACCAACGTCTGAACGAAAAGAATCTTTTCCGGGGTTCGGCACGGCCGGGTTTAAAACCCGGCTATTTTCGTTTCCGTCTGAGCATTTCGCCCGGCACCTCTCTGTCGGCGCACGCCAAAAGTCGTTCCGCTCATTCCGCGCTCGCATAGGCGCCGCGACGGCCGCCACATCAGGCTGTCATACCGTCCCCGCATATTCGGTATCATCACGCTCCCACCTTCGCAGTTCGAGGCGACGTCTTTTTGCCTCGACAGCGCCGATTCGGCACGCATGTTGCTGCTTTCATGACAAGCGAAAGCAGGAAGGTTGATGGGACAAAGGGCTGACGGTCCGATGTCTCCGCAACCCGACAGATGTGTTTCACCGGCGAGACGCGCGACCGAGGCGTGACCGCAGCAAGGCAGGGGACGATCATGGCAAGGTACGCCGATTCTCTATTCACTATCCGGTCCGCGTTTGCGGGACCAGGTTGCAGCATGGCTCTCAAATCGACAATTTATAAGGCTGAACTTCAGATCGCCGATATGGACCGGCACTACTACGCCGACCATTCGCTGACGATCGCCCTCCATCCATCCGAAACCAACGAACGGATGATGGTCCGCGTCGCCGCATTCGCGCTCTTCGCGCAGGAACGCCTCGAATTCTGCAAGGGCCTGTCGGACATCGACGAGCCGGATCTCTGGGCCAAGGATCTGACGGGCGCGATCGACACCTGGATCGAAGTCGGCCAGCCCGACGAGCGCCGCATTGCCAAGGCAAGCGGCCGTGCGAACGAAGTGATCGTGATCGCTTACGGCGGCCGGACTTCCGACATCTGGTGGCAGGGCGTACGCAACAAGGTCGAGCGCATGCGCAACGTGACGGTATGGTCGCTTGGCGAAGATGTCGCACCGGCGCTCGGCGCTCTGGCCGAACGGACGATGCGCCTGCAATGCACCGTTCAGGACCACGCAGCGTGGCTCGGCAGCGAAACCGCCGATGCCGTTCCGATCGAGTGGACTGTTCTGAAGGCTGCAGCGGACACGCGTCCGGCGGCGCACGGCGGACGCTGATCGGCCCGCGCGCAGCGTACCGCTCGTACTGTGTACCTAAAAATCAAAGTGAAAATCAGGCCGTGGAAGCGGGCGGCCCTTTGAGTTCGACCATATTGCCCTCTGGATCGAACAGATACAGCGACGGTCCATAACCATCTGCGCCATATCGCGTCGCCTGCTCGCCGATGCGCACGTCCTGCGCGGTGAACCAGGTTTTCAGCGCTTCGGCGTCGAAAGGCTCGACGCGCAGACAAACGTGATCCATGTTGCGTCCCGCGCCCGGCTCACCACTTTCCGGCCGATCGATACGGCCGCCGACCTGCAGCAGATCGATCAGCGAGCGTCCCGCCCGCAACTGGATCAAGCCAAGATCGAGCTGCTCCTTCTCCAGCGCGCAGCCGAGCACATCGCGATAAAAGCGCGTCATCGTGTCGAGATTGGCGGCACGGATGACGACGTGATCGATATCGAGAATCTGGAAGTTCATGGCGGCGCATCCCGTCTCTGGAGTTCGGTGGAGAACCCAGTTTAGAAGGTATCGCGCGTGGAGATCGTCGCGGGCATCAAGCGACAAGGCAAAAAAAAGCCCGCTCGACTTGGAGCGGGCTGAATCCATATCAGGAGGAGACATGGAGGAGACAAGAACCACTATACACGCGGGGTTGATGCGACGCAATAACTTTTTAAGGGAAAACCCCAACTTTTTTGGGGCGGAATGACTCCCGATATCTGGGAAAAAGCCGGTTCGCGGGCAGCCCAAATGACATAGCAAGAAGCGGAGCGTACTGTGTGAAGGTGCCCGCTAAAGTGGTAAGCATCAAAACCGTCCTCCGGGGCACATGATGAACACAGCGATGAACACAGCCTTCTCTCACGCCGCACCCGCCGCGTTCGACAGCGAAGATGACCGCTGGACGGCCGTACTGAAACGCGACATGTCCGCCGATGGCGCCTTCTTCTACGGCGTCCGGACGACGGGCGTCTTCTGCCGTCCGTCATGCGCATCGCGATTGCCGCGTCGTGAAAACGTCGACTTCTTCGAATCCGCCGACGACGCCCGCGCCGCCGGTTATCGCGAATGCAAGCGCTGTCAGCCGGGCGGCCTGCCGCGCGAGCTCGAGATCGTGAACCGCGCCTGCGCGGCGCTCGACGCCGATCCGCAACAGCGCCTCACGCTCGCGCAGTTGAGTGACGCCGTGCACGTCAGCCCGTTTCACTTGCAGCGGCTTTTCAAGCGCGTGGTCGGTGTGTCGCCGCGGCAGTATCAGGCCGCACAGCGTGGCGCGGCGTTGCGCGACGCGCTTCAGCGAGGCGCGGACGTTACGCGCGCGACCGTCGATGCCGGCTTCGGTTCGCCATCGCGGATGTACGACACGGCCGCGGCGGAACTGGGCATGGCGCCGTCCGAGTATCGGCGGAAGGGCGCCGGATTGCGCGTGCACTATGCGAGCGCGCCGACGTCGCTCGGCCTCGTGCTGGTCGCGACAACCGACAAGGGCATCTGCAAGATCGCATTCGGCGACGCCGAAGCGCCGCTCGTCGACGATCTTCGCGCCGAATTCGCGAGCGCGGAGCTGGTCGGCGATCCCGTGCGGCTCGCGCCGTTCATCGAACAGATCGACGCGTATCTGCAAGGCAAGCGCGAGCGCTTCGATCTGCCGCTCGACATCGCGGCGACCGCATTCCAGCAGCGCGTGTGGGAAGCGCTGCGGCGCATCCCGTACGGCGAGACGCGCAGCTACTCGCAGATCGCCGAAGCGGTCGGTTCGCCGCGCGCCGTGCGCGCCGTCGCCAACGCGTGCGCATCGAATCCGGTCGCGCTTGCGATACCCTGCCATCGCGTCGTGCAAAAGGGGGGCGCGCTGTCGGGCTATCGCTGGGGCGCCGCGCGCAAGGCGACGCTGCTCGATACGGAAGCGCAGCGCGAATCCCGCCATGGCGACAAACCCACTGAAACCACCGCCGACATGGATCACGCCGCTTGAGCCCCACGCCGACCGCCACACTCGAACTTCCGTTCAAAGCTCCTTATGACTGGCCGCGCATCCTCCGGTTTTTCGGAGGACGCGCGACGCCCGGCGTCGAATCGGTCGAAGACGGCGTCTGGCGCCGCGCAATCGGCTGGAATGGCGACAACGGCACGCTCGCCGTCCGCAAGCATCCGCGCAAACACTGCATTGTCGTCACGCTCGACGGCGCGGTGAGCCGTCACGCGGACGCGCTCGCCGCGCCGATCGCGCGCATGTTCGATCTGCACGCCGATCCGAAGTCGATCGGCGCGAGCCTTGCCGCCGATCCATGGCTCGCTCCGCTGGTCGCCAACGCGCCCGGCCTGCGCGTGCCCGGCGCGTGGTCCGGGTTCGAGCTCGTCGTGCGGGCTATTGTCGGCCAGCAGGTCAGCGTGAAGGCCGCGACGACGATCATCGGACGGATCGTGCAGCGCGCCGGCGAGCGGATCGACGGCCATCCGCACGAAAGCACCGCCTGGCGCTTCCCGACGCCCGCCGCGCTCGCCGCCGTCGATCTCGCGCAGATCGGCATGCCGGGCAAGCGCATCCAGGCGCTGCAAGGGTTCGCGCGGGCCGTGGCGGACGGCGAGGTGCCGATCGACAGCATCGGCAGCGCTTCGTTCGACCTCGCGCAACTGCGAACCTCGCTGCTCGCGCTGCCGGGCATCGGTCCGTGGACCGTCGAGTACGTGGCGATGCGCGCCTGGCGCGACGCCGACGCATGGCCCGCGTGGGACCTCGTGCTGATGCAGGCGATCGCGGCGCGCGACCCGGCGCTCGTGCGTCCCAACCAGCAGCGCGCCCGCACCGACGCCTGGCGACCGTGGCGCGCGTATGCGGCGATGCACCTATGGAACGAGGTTGCCGACCGCGCCGGTGCGGCGCGTGGCGGTTAGCGGCCTTCGTACGCGACGATGCATCTGTGGAATGAAGTCGCCGATCGCGCGGGCGCAGCACGCGGCGGCTAGCGGTCTTCCGCACATATCGGCGGTCGGCGGCAATCGACTTTGCGGACCCGCGCGGCGTACAGTGAGAGGACGCGCGCGAACCTCGCGAGCCCCATCGGAAGCGGCGGGAGAGCGGCGCGGGACGGGCCTGAGGCAACGACAAGCAGCCGTTTCGGCGAGATGTTAAAGTGCCCGCTACTGAAAATTCCGCCGAACGTTGTCGGCCGCGCTCGAGCAGTACCGTGCGGCGCATGGCGGCCGACCATGTTCGACCCGCATCAATGCCAAACACGACACCCACCCGCACGACCGACGCGCTTTTGCATCGCCTGTCCGTGCTGACTTCCGGTCCGCAGCGCGAAGCGCTGACGACCGGTTTGCGCGGCATCGAAAAGGAAAGCTTGCGCGTCCTGTCCGACGGCCATCTCGCGATGACGCAGCATCCGCGCTCGCTTGGCTCGGCGCTCACGCATCCTTCGCTGACCACCGACTATTCGGAAGCGCTGCTAGAGCTGATCACGCCCGCCGAGCACGACGCGTCGACGACGATCGAACGCCTCGATACGCTGCATCGCTTCGTCTATTCGGTCATCGGCGACGAAGTGCTGTGGAACAACTCGATGCCGGGCCTCTTGCCCGAGGACGACCAGATTCCCATCGCGCGCTATGGCACGTCGAATATCGGCAAACTGAAGTACGTGTATCGCGTGGGACTCGCGCTGCGTTACGGACGCACGATGCAATGCATCGCAGGCATCCACTACAACTATTCGTTGAACGAAGAAGTGTGGCGGCTGTTGCGCGCCGATCAGAAATCGACGGCCAATGCCGTGGATTTCCAGTCCGAGCGCTATCTCGCACTGATCCGCAATTTCCGCCGCACAGCCTGGCTGCTGATGTATCTGTTTGGCGCGTCGCCGGCGCTCGACCGGCGCTTCCTGCGCGGCCGTCAGCACACGCTCGAAACGTTCGACGCCGATACGCTCTATCGTCCGTACGCGACGAGTCTGCGCATGAGCGATCTCGGCTATTCGAACACGACCGCGCAAGCCGCACTTCACGCCGACTACGACACGCTGCCCGGCTATCTCGACGCGCTCGCGAAAGCCGTCAGCCAGCCGTATCCGCAATACGAGGCAATCGGCACGCAGCGCGACGGCGAATGGGTGCAGATCAACACGAACGTGCTGCAGATCGAAAACGAGTTTTATTCGACGATTCGCCCGAAGCGCGTCACGTATCCCGGCGAGCGCCCGTTGCATGCGCTCGCTGCGCGTGGCGTGCAGTACGTCGAAGTGCGCTGCATGGATATCGATCCGTTCGAACCGACGGGCATCGCGCTCGAAACGGCGCGTTTCCTCGACGCCTATCTGCTCGTCTGCGCACTCGACGACAGCGCGACGCTGCCGCCGCCCGCGTACTGCGAGGCGAACCAGAACTTCGGCCGCGTGACGATGGAAGGGCGCAAGCCGGGCCTCGAACTGGTGCGCGACGGACAACCCGTCAAGATGCTCGACTGGGCCAACGAGCTGCTCGCGAAAATCGATCACGCGGCCGGCGTGCTCGATTCGATTCGCGGCGACGACAGCCACGCGCGCTCGGTTGCGGCGCAACGCGCGAAGCTCGCGGACGCGTCGTTGACGCCGTCGGCTCGCGTGCTGCAGATCATGCACGACAAGAAACAGAGCTTCCTCGAATTCGGTCTCGCGCAGAGCATCGCGCATGCGGAGTTTTTCCGCGCGCGTCCGCTCGACGAAGCGCAAACGCAAGAGTTCACTGCGCTTGCCGCCGAATCGCTCGCCGAACAGACGAAGCTGGAGCGCGAAGAAGTCGGTTCGTTCGATGCATTCGTCGCCGCCTATCGCGCGTATACGTTGAACCGCTTCAGCGTCTAAGGAAACTACGGCGCGCAGTTCGCGCTTTGGGTGTCGCAAGAAGAAAGGGCAGCTTCGCGCTGCCCTTTTTTGTGAGCACGGAGCGGGGCCGGAAATTGCTGCGACGGACGGTGCGCTGCCCGAACATCGCTGCCGCTTCATGCGCGCGGTATGAAACGCACCGGCGACGTCGCGGTCCAACCCTGTATAACGCAGCGCTTTGCCGCTCGAACAAATGCCAGGGAGGAAACCGGGTTATGAACAAGAGTCTGATAGTCGCGCTTTGTGTCGTGGCGGCCGGCTGCACGACGCGCGGGCAGGTGAATCCCGACGTGATGCAGATCGCCACCGCGCCGCTGACATGCACGAGCAAGAGTCAATGCGATGTGTGGTGGGCGCGCGCGCATACGTGGGTCACGACGCATTCCCGCTACGAAGTCGCGACTTCGACGGATACGTTGATCCAGACGGCCGGTCCGGACGGCGGCAAACGCGATCTCTCATTCGAAATGACCAAGACGCCGAACAACGACGGCACTTCGACGATCGGCTTCGCCGCGCATTGCGACAGTTCGCTCGGCTGTAAACCGAATCCGTGGGAAGCAGGCGCCGATTTCAAGGCGTTCGTGCGAAGCAGTTCGGCTGGTGCGACGACATCCGGCCAGTCGGCGGGATCTGCGGGATCAGGTGGGCAGTCGACAACCTCGCCGACGGGCGAGCCCGTTTCGCAATAGAACGGAAGCATCCCGCGCAACGCCTCCTTTAAGACTTCTCCGATTGGTGTTGACGCTCTCCTCATATCGTCTCGTCACTTCAATTTACTCTACGAGAAGTCTCATGTTTTTTCGCATTCTCACAGCGATGGCCTGCGCCGCCGGCATCGCAGGCTGCACTGCGTATTCTGGTCTCGCCCACAACACCGATGTCGTCGTGCTGCCCAACGGCACTCAAGCGTACCGCGTGCAATGTCTCGGATTGCTGGAAAGCTCCAAGACCTGCATGAACGAAGTCAAGCGCGTTTGCGGCGACAAGCCGGCTACGCGCATCACGTCGGTCGATCACATGACGTCGGATCTCAAAGGTGAAAACGATCCGCGCGAAATCACCTTCCAGTGCTCGACGCCGGTCGTCGAGGAACCGGTCAAGCCGGTGCCCGTCGTCGTTGCGCCCGTCGCTGCACCCACGCCCGCACCGGCGCCCGTTCGCCATGCACCCATCCGCAAGATCACATTGCAAGGCGACGCGACCTTCGCAGTCGGCAGCGCCACGCTCACGCCGATCGCAACGACCAAGCTCGACGACTTCGTCGCGGCGAATCAGGGCGTCGACATCGATCGCCTGACGATTGCCGGTTATACCGATTCGACGGGTTCGGCCGAGTTGAACAACCGTCTGTCCGCGGCACGCGCTCGCTCGGTCCAGGGCTATCTCGCGACGGCAGGCCTGCGTGCTACGAAGTGGGACGTCGAAGGCTACGGCAGCGCCTCGCCTGTTGCGCCGAACAAGACGGCTATCGGCCGTGCGAAGAATCGCCGCGTCGAGATCCAGGTCGACGGCAAGTAATTCTTCTTCCCCGAAGTATCCGCAGCGGCGGCGTCAATGACCCATTGACGCCGCCGCGCCTTTTTGTGGCTTCGTTATCCACACGAGACAGGCAAGCACGACGAAAGCCGCGCACGAAATGCGGAAGAAATCGTTGGTCGCCATCATGTAGCCCTGCTGCGTGACGATCTCATTCAATTGCGCTGTCAACGCCTGTCCCTTGAAGCCCAGCGACGTGAGCAGATCGCTATAAGACGCCGTATTCGCCGAATAGGCGCTCGCCGATTCCGACAGCACCGCGTGGTGATAGATCGCGTCGTTTTCCCAAAACGTCGTACTGATCGCCGTACCGATTGCGCCCGACAGCATGCGCAGAAAATTCGATAACCCGGATGCGCTCGCGAGCCGCTCGTCGGAAATGCTGGAGAGCGTGATCGTCGTCATCGGCACGAAGAAGCAGGCGACGCCGATGCCCTGTACGAGTCGCGGCAGGATCACGTGATTGAACGGCACATCGAGCGTGAACGTCGAATTCCATATCGACACGAGCGCGAACACGACGAACGCGAAGCTGGCCACGATCCGCAGATTGAGCCGATGCATGTTGCGTCCGATCAGCGGCGACAGAACCAGCGCGAGGAGACCGACGGGCGCCGTCGCGAGGCCGGCTTTGCCCGCCGTGTAGCCCATCACCGTCTGCAGCCAGAGCGGAAAGATCACCACAGACCCGAAAAACGCCATAAAGCCGAACGAGATGATCAGCGCGCCCAGCGCAAAGTTGCGGTCCTTGAACAGCGACAGGTCGACGACGGGCTCCTTCTCCGTCGTTTCCCACACGATCATGAACGCAAGCGACGTCACGGCGATGATCGCGAGCGCGACGATGAACGTCGAATTGAACCAGTCGCGGTCCTTGCCGAGATCGAGCACCATTTGCAGACACGCCACGCCGATCACCAGCAAGCCGAGGCCGATGCCGTCGATACGCTGTGTCGACTTCGGCGTTTCGCGTCCGCGCAGCAGAAAGTAGGCGCACGCCGCCGAAAAGAGGCCGATCGGCAGGTTGATGTAGAAGATTCACGGCCAGGTGTAGTTGTCGGTGATCCAGCCGCCCATCACGGGACCGAAGATCGGCGCGACGATCACCGTCATCGCCCATAAGCCGAGCGCGAGGCCGCGCTTTTCCAGCGGATAGGAGCGCATCAAAATGGTCTGCGACAGCGGCACCATCGGACCGGAAACCAGCCCCTGAAGCAGACGAAACGCGATCAGCGACTCGAAGTTGTGCGCGAAGCCGCAAGCCGCCGACGCGATCGTGAAAAGCAGCACTGACAGCGTGAACAATCGCACCTCGCCGACCCGCCGGGCGAGCCAGCCCGTCAACGGCACGGCAATCGCCGATGCCACCGAGTACGACGAGATTACCCACGTCCCCTCGCTGGTCGCGACGCCGAGACTGCCGGAGATGGTCGGCACGGCGACGTTGGCAATCGACGTGTCGAGCACTTCCATGAACGTGCCGAGCGCGAGGCCGACCGTCAGCAGCGCGAGCGTGCCGCCGGTGAGCGGAGCCGGGGCCGGAGCAGGGGCGGCCAGTTGCGCGGGCGTAGCGGCGATGGGCGGCGTCGAATCGGCTGTTGTATCGCCGGGAGCGGATACCGAAGCATTCATGCGCGTGCTCTCCTGATCACGTTGAGCCGTCAGAAACTTGTCATGACATGAAAATGACAGCGACCTTCGACGCCACTTTCATGTTCCGACACTCTCTGCCCAGACAGATAAATCGATAAAACAAAGGCGCGCATCGGCGCGGCCGCTTATTGTTCTTCGCCCTGAATCGACGAACCGGGTTCTTCGTCCGACGGCATGCCCGTTCCGCATCCGCCCGCGCCATTGCCGCCGCCGATGCCATTTGCAATGAAACGGCTCAGCAAATCGATCAATGTCGTGAGGTCGGTGTCCGAGAACCCGCGCAACTGTTCGTTCAGCACGTCCGCGCCGATCTCCGGCAGTTGCGATGCAGCGTGCTGGCCCTGCGCCGTCAGGCCGAGTTTCACGACGCGCCGATCGGTGTCGCTGCGCGAGCGCGCGATTAACCCTTTCTTTTCAAGGCGATCGAGCATCCGCGTCATCGATCCGCTGTCGTACGACATGGCCCGCGACCGCGCGATCCGTTCGCTCGACCAGCACGTTGCGCGCTTTGGTCAGGTAATAGCCGAGGCTCGACTCGAGGTGAATCGATTCCGGCTGATAGGGACCGTCCGTCATGGAAGCTTTTGAAATCGCCTGAGTAGCGCGTCTCGCGCGGATCGCCCGGATTCTATCTGCCCAGGCAGTGAAGTCAAATCGAACGCTAAAAAACAACACAAGACCATGCTGCGACGCACAGTATCTTGAAAATTGGTTGCATGGTCAATATTATGACAGACAACGAGTTACGCAATCCGCGTCATCGGAGATCATGTTCTGACCGCACTTGGGTGCGCCTACTTTTGCCGGCGCACAGAGGATTCCCGCGATGCTGTACCTGAAAAACACCCTTGGCGGCTGGGGCCGCTCATTTACCGACTCCGCGCTGCAAACTTTCCAGGGAGCCAACCGCTGGTGGAAAGTGGCTCTGTACGCGGTGATTTTCGTCCTGCCGGGCGGGTCTCTCGGGGTGTTGCTCTTCGCGTGGTTCGAACATCGGCGCTCCCGCAGCGCCAAAACGCGGGCCGTGAAGCCGATCGCACTGCTCACTGCGCCGCTCAAAGCCCGTTCAGCGGGCAATCATCAATCGATCGCGCCTGCCGCGACGGTTTGCCAGACACGCACCGATGCGCCGGCTTGCCGCGCCGCCGCAGGCAAACAGGCGCGCCACACGAGCGCCGATCCGCGCGTCTGAACGCGTCGCACGTCACCTTGTCATGAAGGCCGCCCAACGGGCGGCTTTTTTGCTGCTTTTTGCTTCCACGACCGACACGGCGCCGACCCGCGAACCGTGGCGTAACAGCGCGTAACCGTCACTTCACCGTCGGTAACACACGCCGGGCGTGCGCGGCATTACTCTTCTGGTTTCCTCGCCGCGCGACGCGTGAGCTACCATTCGGCCAACGCGAACAGCACCGGACATCGCGCGAGCGGCCGCTTGGCGATCGTCCCGGCGCATGGCGCCATCCGAATCGACAGGAATTCATTTGCATGCAGTTTGATCGAACTTCGCGCGCACGCGCCGCTGTCGCGAACGTCGCGGGGCCGCGCGTCCTGAGCATCGCTGTTTCCGCCGCGTTGGTTTTCGCGCTCGCCGGCTGCGCGGTCGGGCCCGACTACAAGCGGCCGTCCGTCGACATTCCCGCTTCGTACAAGGAAGCCGCCGACGGCTGGAAAGTCGCGCAGCCCGCCGACCAGCAGGACCGCGGCGCATGGTGGTCCATCTACAACGATTCGCAGCTGAACGCGCTCGAAGAGCGGCTCAACGCATCGAACCAGAGCGTCGCCCAGTTCGCCGCCGCTTACCGGCAGGCGCGCGCGCTGGTCGGCGAAGCGCGCGCCGCGTATTTCCCGGTGATCAGCGCTTCGGCGGATGCGTCGCGCTCGCGCACGCCCAGCCGCAGCTTCAGTGGCTCGGTGACGGGCGGAGGCGGCGGCACGACGTCGTCGCTGAGCAGTTCGGGCACGATCAGCAACAGCTACAGCCTGTCGCTCGACGCCACCTGGGAACCGGACCTGTGGGGCAAGGTGAGCCGAACGGTCGCCGGTCAGCAGGCCGGACAGCAGGCGGCAGCCGCCGATCTCGCGAACGCTCGCCTGTCCGCTCAGGCGACGCTCGCGCAAACCTACTTCAACACCCGTTCGCTCGACGCACAGCAAAAACTGCTCGACGACACCGTCGCCGCGTACCAGCGCTCGCTCACGCTCACGCAGAATCGCTACGCGCAGGGCGTCGCCGCCCGTTCGGACGTGATTCAGGCGCAAACGCAGCTGCAATCGGCGCAGGCGGCCGCGATCGACAACGGCGTCGCCCGCGCACAGAACGAACACGCGATCGCCGTGCTGGTCGGTGAGCCCGCGTCCACGTTCTCGTTGCCGCCCGCGCCGCTCGATGCCGTGCCGCCCGGCGTTCCCGCGCAGCTGCCGTCCGCGCTACTCGAACGGCGTCCCGACATCGCTTCTGCCGAACGCAAGGCGGCGGCGGCAAACGAACAGATCGGCATCGCGATCGCCGCGTTTTTCCCGACGCTGACGTTGTCGGCGAGCGGCGGCTTCGAAAGCTCGGTGTTCTCGCAATTGCTGCAAATGCCGTCGCGCTTCTGGACGCTCGGACCGCAACTCGCGGGCACGATCTTCGACGCCGGTCTGCGCAAGGCGCAGACGGACGCCGCGCGCGCCGCCTACGATCAGGACGTCGCCACGTACCGGCTGGCGGTGCTGACGGCGTTCCAGGATGTCGAAGACAATCTGGCGTCGCTGCGAATCCTCGAGCAGGAAATCGACGTGCAGGAGCAGGCCGTCCAGTCTGCCCAGCAGGCGCTCGATATCGTCACAAACCAGTACAAGTCCGGCACCGTCGATTACCTGAACGTGCTGACGGCGCAAACCACCGCGTTCACGGCGGAGCAGAAGCTCGCGAGCATCGCGGGTCAGCGGATGGTGTCGTCGGTTGGGCTCGTGAAGGCGCTCGGCGGTGGCTGGGACGCATCGCAGATGAACCGCGAAACGGGCGATATCGCGGCGCCCGCGCCCGCTTCCGCGCCTGCGGCACCTGTCGTGCCGGTCGCAAAGGCAGCAGCCTCCGCAGGCTGAACGGAACGCACGCAACCTAACCACCGCAATGCAAACGGCCGCCATGCGCAAACATGGCGGCCGTCGTTTTTTGAGGCGGCGAATGAAGTCAGGAGCGAAGTCAGTGAGCGAAGGTCAGCGCAACCTGGCCGGGCCCCATCGGACGTCCTAACAGATTTAGCAGTCCCGCGAGATTGTCGACGGCGTCGGGCGTCGTGCTCGCGACGCCCGTGAAGGACGTCGACGCCTCGCTGACCGTGCCATGACCGTTGAGCAGCAACGGTCCTTTCGTCGTCGACAGATCGAGCGCACCGGACGCGCCCTGCGCCTGAAAGACCACGCGATACGACCCGAGCGGCTTCACACGCGACACACGCGAGCTCATATCGTTGAGCGTGACGATCAGCTGGCCGAACGCCTGGCGATTGAAGCTGCGCCAGTCGGTCCATGTGAGCCGCACGTCGCCTTGCAGATCGAGCGTATTGAAGGGCGCACCGAGGCCGGCGAGCAACGACGCCGGCACCGCAATGCTGCCGCCCGACAGCGTCGCGTTGCGCAGCGTCGCATCGACGACCACGGGGTCCGGCATCGCTTCGCTTTGCCGCATCTGCATGTGGACGCGGCCCATGAAAAGCGGCCAGAACGACGTGCGCCATTCGATCCGCCCCGGCAGCAGCGTCGCCGCTTCCGAGCCGGGCCCGGCGGCGAGCATCAGCGAAGCCGAGCCGTGCCACAGCGACCCCGAAGGGTCGACGAGATTGACATGCCCCTGCGTCGCCTTCGCGAACTGCGGCGTGACCCACGCGGCGGGCGCCATCACGAGCAACACCAGAACGTTCGCGATCAGCGCGACGACGAGCCAGGGCAGCGCGGCGCGCAATCGCCGCATCCAGAAACTCATGCGTGATCCCGTGGCAGCGCCGTCATTTGATGGCAGCCGGCTGCAGCGACGCCGTCAGATCGACCTGTCCGTCCTGCTTGAGCCCCGTCACGTGCGCCTCGGACACCTGCACCTTGAACTGCTTGCGCGCGTCGTCGAGCCATTGCGTCCACGCGGGGAACGACGCGTTCTTCAACTGGATCTGCACCGCGTTGCCGATCACCTGCACCTGCGTCGCCGCAAGGCCATGATCGTTCAGCGACGCCGTCAGCGCGTCCTTCAGCGCACCGCCCGTCGGCGCCACGCCTTGTGCCGACGCCGACAGCGCACGCGCTTCATTCGCGTCCGCCGTCATCTGCGAAAGCTGCCGCTGCAGGCTCGGGATCGATTCGCGCAGCCGTGCGCGGCCTTCCTGTGCAGGCGCCCACAGCACCGACCAGACGATGACCACCGCGAGCACCACGCCGCCCCACGTCAACAGCCCTTTTTCGCGTACCGTGCGCGCTTCCCAGAAGCCGGCCCACGTGTTCAACAGTTCTGCTTTCATTGTCCTTTCCTGATCGTCCACTTGCCCGTGTTGCTGTCGATCGCGCCGTTCAGGCCGTTACGCGTCAGACGCTGCTGAAACTCCGGGTCGACCTTGACCTCGGGCTTGAACGTCACGTCGACGCGCCGGTCGTGATAGTCGAGCGCGGCAAGACCGTTGACGGGAATCGGCCCGAGCGAGCGAGCAAGGCCATCCGCCAGCGACAGGAAATCGTCCGGCGACAGTTCTCCCGCCGCGACGCGCAATTGCTGCAACTGGCGCGCCATCTGGTCAGGCGCGTCGAGCACGACCGTCGTCTTCGGAAACGTGTTGAGCAGCAGTTCCGTCATCTGCGCGCTGATCGCATCGCGCTGACGCGACAGCATCAGCCACTGCAGATTCGCGCCGATGATCGCGACCACCACCGTGCCGACCAGCAGCCACAGCGGCAGGCGCAGACGGCGCAGTGTCGCGCGATCGAGCCGCCACGGCTGCACGGCGAATTCGAACTGCGCGAGATCGAAGCGGCATTGAATGGCATTGCGCGCCAGCGTTTCGAACGACAACGGCAGCGCGCCCGCGATGGTCGGCCGTCCCGGCTGTGCGGTCGACGCCATGCGCGGCTCGCTGCCGGGCATATCGACGAGCGTGTAAAGCGTGACGGGCGCATTGCCGGCGAGCGCCGCGACGGTCGCGCCGACAGCCGCTTCGGGAACGGCCAGCCCTTCGCCGAGCGGGCCGCGCGCGAGCGCCAGTTCGACGCGAGGCGGCGTGGCGTCGATGGCGCCTTCGCCGAGTACGGCTGCCGTCGACGACACGACATGGCCGAGCACGGCGGCAACGACAGGCGTGATGTCGACGGCGGACGGTTCTTCGGGCGGCGGTGGGGCATCGGCGCCTGCAGCGACAGCTTCTTCCGCGTGCACTGCCGTGGTGGCCACGTTAGAAGCAACCGCTGCGGCAACCGGCTGCGGCAGACAGCGCGCGACGGGGACCGCCTTCACATTGCGATGGCCCGCCGCCGCGAACGTCTCGACGATAAAGCGGAACCAGCCGCGATCGACGATCGCGAGCACATGGCGTTTGCCGTCCAGCGACTGCGGATCGAGCGCGATGTGCGTCGTCTGCGGATCCTGGATCAGTTGATCTTCGACGACGTTCGGCAACGCCTGACGCAAGCGCGGGCCCTTGAGCGGCGGCACCGTCGCGGCGAGCATCAGGCAGTCGCGCGCAGCGAGCATCAGCACGGTCGACGTGGCGCGCGGCAGCAGACCGGGCGCCGAGCGGCCGGCGCGCTGGATGCGCCCCGATTTGTCGAGCAGCAGAAACGGCAGCTCCGGCAGTTGCCATTCCTGCGACGGCACCGCCGGATCACGCGGCGGCAGAAGAACGATCAGCGTGCTCAAAGGCCACTCTCTCGGGAAAATGCGTTGTTCATAGTTGATCTCGTCCCCATACGATACGCGTCGTATGCGTCAGTGCGTCGCGATAGACGAGGGTCGTGCGATCGACTTCCGCCCGCTCGTGCTCGACGCGTCCGTGGACGAGGAAGTAGCTGGTATTGACGTCGAGCTGGTTCGGATCGAATACGAGCTGCTGCACGCCCGAGCCGCGCAGTGCGAGCTGCACGTCGCCGACGTTGTGAAAGAACACCGTCTCGCGGCGCGCGACGAAAGCCTGCGCACTCGACAGACTCATGCCCGGCACGACCGCCGCGACCACTTCGGCGGGCGCGGTGTTCATGTTGACGGGCGTCGCCGTGGGCAGCACGGTCACGAATGGACGCAGCCGCGCGACCGTCTCCGGTGTGAAGCCCGGCACGTCGAGCAACGAATCGACGCCCGTCATCTGCAGCGGCGCGACAGGCGCGTTCCCTTCGGTGTCGTCGATGCCAGGCTGATTCGTGTAGTTGCCGCCGCCTGCGGCGCCGCCTTGCACCTGCTGCGTGGGATCGACGGGGGTACCGGGATTGACGGCCGTCTGAAAGCGCGTCGCCGACTGCCGCAGACCCGCGCGCAACTGCAACGCCGTGTTTTTCGCGAGCTGTCCGTTGATGCCGAGCAGCTGGAGCAGGCGCTGGAACGCCTCGATCTGCTGGAGATTCAGCGTCAGCGCGCCGGGGACGGCCGTCGAAACGAGGTTGCGCAGATTGAACTTGGCCTGCGCGTCCTCGATGGAACCGGAGATGTAGGTAGCCGCGCCTTCCTGCGCGCGGACTTCGCCGATCTGGCCGAGAAAGTCCGACAGCCGCGTCCGCGCAATCGGCACGCCCCAGACACCGCCGAGATACGTGATCCCCGCCGACGTATCGCCTTCCGAGCGCAGAATCAGCCGCGTCCAGTCGAGCGCGCCGCGCGACACCCAATGCGCCTGCGCGAGCAGCCGCTGGTTTTCGATGCGCCGGATCTGCACCTGCTGCCGCCACAACATGCCCGAGACGAGAATCGCCGACAGCGCGACGACCAGCAGCGCGCTGATGATCGCGGCGCCGCGTTGCGCGGAACGCGTCGAACGGGAACGGGCAGGGCGAAAGCGCATGATCAGATCTCACTCTCCCACGAGAAAAACCCGCGTCACGGGCCGCGCGAGCGAATTCGCGCCGATGCTCACCTCGAGCCCCGTCACCGACCTCGGCAGCGGCGCATTGCCGAGCTGAGGCACCTTCAGATTATTGTCGTTCTCCGTGATCGCCGCCTGCACGTCTTTCATCTGCGTCGTCCAGCCGACTTTCGGCACGTACATCCGCGCGGAAATCGCGCCGACGCCGCCGATCAACGGCACCGAATTCCAGTCTCCGTTCTCCGACCCGCCGAGCGCGCGGCGCACTTCGCCGATGTTCGCGAGCGGCGGCGACGCATAGCGGATGATGCGCCCTTCGGCGATCCTGTACCGCACCACCACCAGCCGCGGCGCCACACCCGGCGTGCGCATGTATCGCACGATCTGCAGCGCATTGCCGTTGACTGCGACGGCGGGTTCGCCCGCTTCGTCGTCGGAGGCGGCGTTGCGCACGTCGATGCGCACCTGGTCGAAGAACTGCGCGAACACGCGCTCGTCTTCCATTGCATTCGTGATCGTCTGCCGTCCGCGGATGATCTGATCCAGTCCACGCCACGACAGCACCGCGATCACGGCCAGAATCGCAATCGCGACGAGCAGCTCGATCAGCGTGAAACCGCCCGCTGTCTTTCTCGACAGCAGCGAACGGCGAACGCGCGGCACCTCGTGCTCAGAGCGAGCGATTCGTTTCATTCGCGATCACCGTCACCATCTGCGCGAGGTTGCCCGGCCGGCCGGGCGACGTCACTGACACCTCGACGCGTCGAAACACCGGGTTCGGCGTCGCGCTCACGTTTTCCGTGCACATCAGTTGCAGGTTGCCCTGCGAACAGTCGAAACTCTGCGACCCGACTTCGGGCCATGCATGCGTCAGATGCAACTGGGCGAGCGCGTTGTCCGCGCTCCAGCCCGCCAGCAGCCGTCGATGCAGATCCGCCTCGCCCGTCGCAAGACTGCCGACGGCGCGCAGCGAAGCGGCCAGCGCCACCGCGATGATCGTCAGCGCGACCAGCACTTCGATCATCGTGAAGCCTTTGGACTGGCTCGCGCCGACGTTATGCACAGCGCCGCGCACGCGGCGAACCCGAAGCGCGCGCGGCATCAGCGGACCTCGTAACGGCCGTTGCCCGTGCCGACGATCGTCACGCGCCCCACGGAGGAGAACAGCGTGACCTGCACGGGCGCATCGATGCTCTCGGTGCCGAACACGATGCGATCCGCCTGCGTGTTCGAACCGGGATAGTCGATTGCTACGCCCGTCACGCCGCCTTCCCAGCGGCGCGGTCCGAGCAGGTCGTCGCGCAACGGACGCCAGCCGTCGTTCGTATGGATATCGAAACGAAAGCCGCCTTCGAGCGGCAGCCACGAAATCGGGCGCGCGCGCACTTGCGCTTCGTCGCCCGCCGATTCGAACAGCAGCGCGAGCCGCTGCGCTTCCTCGTTCAGATCCGTGCGCGGATTGCGATTCAGCGACAGCGACGCCAGCGATACCAGCAAACCCGCGATCACCAGCACGACAAGCATTTCGAGCAGCGTAAAGCCGCGCTGACGTCCGCCCGATGCATGCTGCTTCGCACGACCGCCGGCGCCATCGGCGCTGACGGTGTCGCGGGATGCATAGGGCATGCAGTCGTGCAGTCGCATGGTGCCGGTTACGATCGATATCGATGCAGTCCGAAGCCGCTTATTGCCAGGAGCCGACGTCGGCATCGTTGCCTTCGCCGCCCGCCTTGCCGTCCGCGCCGTAGCTGAACACGTCGATCTCGCCGTGCACGCCCGGGTTCAGGTACTGATACTGGTTGCCCCACGGATCGTTAGGCAGACGCTCCAGATAGCCGCCGTCCTTCCAGTTGTTCGGCACGGGATCCGTCGACGGCTTTTCGATCAGCGCGCGCAGTCCTTGCTCCTGACTCGGATAGCGGCCATTGTCGAGACGATAGAGTTTCAGCGACTGCATGATCGTGCCGATGTCCTGCTTCGCGGCGACGCGGCGTGCTTCGTCCGGACGGCTCATGATCTTCGGCACGATCAGCGCAGCCAGAATGCCGAGAATCGCAATCACGACCATGATTTCGATCAGCGTGAACCCGCGTTCACGGCGGGCGCGCACGCCCGCGCGCATGGCCGCGATCTCGTTGCGGCGTGTGGTCCACATTTGCATAGCTTGCTACCTCTCCAGGATTAGGGGTCGATCGATCGGACGTCACGTCATGCGTCGAGAATGGAGCACTCTGCACGTCCGGTCGGTCATTTTAATGTCATGCAGTTGAAGGGTTCCGTTCGTCGTTCCCTATACCGCAAAATTCACAATAATCCGTACAATGACACGCATGAACGCACTCCAGATCCGCCTGATTTCGCTAGCCGTCTTCGCGGTGTTCTGCGCGACGCTCACTTACTGGATCGTCACGCTCACGTCGCATGGCGGCGCGCCCGTGCCCGCTGCCGCCGTGCGCCCGCCCGTTTCGACGGACCAGGCGGCAGTGCTGTTCGGCGGCCAGCTGGCACGCACCGCGAATCAGGACATTCATCTGTTCGGCATCCTCGCCCTGCGCGAAGGCGCCGCCGCGATCATCAGTACCGGTGGCGAACCGCCGCACGCCGTCTCGCTCGGCAGCAACATCATGCAGGGCGTGAAGCTCGGCGAAGTGCGCGCCCGCTCGATCATCATCGACCGCAACGGCTCGCGCTCCGAAGTGTTTCTTCCGCAGAACCCGCCCGGTCCCACCATCTACGTGCGCTGATTTCATTCTCTGCCGCGCCGATGCAATCTGAAAGCATCGGCCCGGCTTGCAACACTTTCGCGCGCTTACGCTGACGGCGCGTCCGCGCCGTCATTGCACCAGGTTGTTCAACTCGATGATCGGCAGCATCACCGCGAGCACGATCACCAGCACCACACCGCCCATCGCCAGGATCAGCAGCGGTTCCAGCAGACTCGTCAGGAACATCGTGCGACGTTCGAGTTCGCTCGCTTCGCCTTCGGCCGCGCGGTCCAGCATCGACGTCACGTCACCCGTCGCTTCGCCCGAACGGATCAGGTGCACCAGCACAGGCGGAAACGTCTTCGTGTTGCCGAGCGCGCGCGACAGCGACGTGCCTTCGCGCACGCGCACGATGGCGTCGTCGATATTGCCGCGCATCGCGCGATTGCTGAGCGTCTCGCTCGCGGCCTGCAATGCGCGCAGAATCGGCACGCCTGCCGCCGTCAGAATGCCGAGCGTGCTCGCGAAACGCACCGTGTTGTAGCCGCGCACGAGCTTGCCGACGAGAGGCGCTGTCAGCGTCCAGCGATCGAACGCGAGACGCGGGCCCGGCTGCGAGAGTATCGAACGCACCACCAGCACAACGATCACCACGGCGATCAGCATCGCCCACCAGTAACTCCGCACGAAGCCGGACAGCGCCATCATCATGATGGTGAGAAACGGCAGTTGCTGCTTCGTACTCGCGAACACGTTGACGACTTGCGGAACCACATAGCTCAGCAGGAACGTGACGATGCCGAACGCGATGATCGTGACGATCGTCGGATACGTGAACGCGAGAACGATCTTCTGCTTGAGCGCGTTGCGTTGCTCGATGTAATCGGCGAGACGCGACAGCACGAGGCCGAGCTTGCCCGTATGTTCGCCCGCTGCGACGAGCGCGCGGTAGATGTCGGGGAAGTCTTTCGGATGCTGCGACAGCGCATTCGCCAGCGAATGGCCGCCGAGCACTTCCGCGCGGATCGCGGCCATCAGTTCGCGGATGTAATCGCGCTCGGATTGCTCGGTGAGCACGGACAGCGCTTCGTCGAGCGGCAGGCCGGCGATCAGCAGACTGGCAAGTTGGCGCGTGAGAATCGCCTGTTCGCGTTGCGACAGCTTGCGTCCCAATGACAGCCGCTGGCTGCGTTCACCGCGCGTGCGCGTCGCCGCGGGTTCGACGACAAGCGGCGTCAGGCCTTGCGTGCGCAACTGCGTGCGCGCGCCGCGCGCGCTGTCGGCGTCGAGCACGCCTTTTTGCGCCTTGCCTGCGGCGTCGATCGCTTCGAAGCGGAATGCGGGCATGCGCTCAGACCCCGCCTGTCACGCGTATCACTTCTTCGAGCGACGTCATGCCCGACGCGAGCCATCGTTCGCCGTCCTCGCGCAACGTACGCATGCCCTGGTGACGGCCGGCTTCGGCGATTTCGGCATCGGCGGCATTGCGGTGGATCAGCGAGCGAATCGACTCGTCGACGTTCAGCAGTTCGTACACGCCGCGCCGGCCGGCATAACCCGAGTGCCCGCACTTGTCGCAACCCACGGGATGCCACACCTTGCGGCCGCCTTCTTCTTCGCGCGCTTCCTTGCACACAGGGCACAGCCGTCGCACGAGACGCTGCGCAAGCACGCCGAGCAGCGACGACGCGAGCAGATACGGTTCGACGCCCATGTCGGTGAGACGCGTGACGGCGGACGCGGCGTCGTTGGTGTGCAGCGTGGCGAGCACGAGGTGACCCGTCAGCGATGCCTGCACGGCAATCTGCGCCGTTTCCAGATCGCGGATTTCACCGATCATGATGATGTCGGGATCCTGACGCAGAATGGAACGCAGCGCGCGGGCGAACGTCATGCCGATCCGCTCGTTGACCTGTGTCTGGCCGATGCCGGACAGATCGTATTCGATCGGGTCTTCGACGGTCATGATGTTGGTCGTCGCCGTTTCGAGGCGCGACATCGACGCATAGAGCGTGGTCGTCTTGCCCGAACCCGTCGGACCCGTCACGAGCACGATGCCGTGCGGACGCGAGATCAGCTTGTCGAATTGCCCGAGCGTGTCGGATGCCATGCCGAGCGCTTCGAGATTCAGACGCTGCGCGTCTTTTTCCAGCAGACGCAGCACGGCGCGTTCGCCGTGGCCCGTCGGCAGCGTGGACACACGCACGTCGACCGGTCTTCCGCCGACGCGCAACGTGATACGGCCATCCTGCGGCAGACGCTTCTCGGCGATGTCGAGCTGCGCCATGATCTTGATCCGCGAAATCAGCGCGCCGTGCAGCGCCTTCTTCGGACGCACGACATCGCGCAGCGTGCCGTCGACGCGAAAGCGCACCACCGACGCATTTTCGAACGGCTCGATGTGAATATCCGATGCCTGTTCGCGCGCGGCCTGCGTGAGCAGCGCGTTGATCATGCGGATGATCGGTGCGTCGTCTTCGGATTCCAGCAGGTCTTCCACTTCGGGAATGTCCTGCATCAGACGCGAGAGATCGACTTCGCCTTCCACTTCGCCGACCACCTGCGCGGCGCTGCCGTCCTGGCGCGCGTACGCATGGTTGATCGCTTGCGCGAGTTCGTCCGCCGCCATCCTCACCACGGAAATCGCGCCGAAATTGCGCGCGACTTCGGCGAGCGCGGCCTGGCTGGTGCGCTCGCTGATCCACACTTCGATCGAATCGGCGTGCTGATGCGCGACGAGAATCTGCCCGCTCTTCGCGAAGCCGTACGGCACGAGCCGCGCGGCGAGCGCAGAGGGCGCATCGCGTCCTCCGCCTGCTTCGGGCGGGGCGTCGCGCCCGGTTTGAGCGGGTGTTTCCGGCGCGTCGCGCACGCCTTCGGGCGAGGCCGATGCGTGTGGACCGGAAAGCGGCGTGGTGCTCACTGCGTGGCTCCTGGCGATGCTGTCGTGCCTTGTGGCGCAGCACCTGGCGTGCCTGTACTGGTTCCGTTCGGGGTCGTGGTCGGCGTGCCCGTCGGGGTTCCATACGTCGCGCCGTTCGTGCCTGGCGGCACGTTGGCGGGCGCCGGTTGCGGCACGCCCATTATCTGCTCACGCCGCATCTTGTCCAGGTCGAACAGGTTCAGCGTCGATCCGCCCTCATTGGGGCCGACCGGCATCGGCGGCACGACGGGGTCGTCCTTGTCCTTGATCAGGTTGTTGTCGGACTTGTACGCGCCCGTCACACCCTGAATATAGTCGTAACGGTTCGCCGTCACCGCCTGCGCCGTTGCGCGGTCAGCGATGATCACGGGACGCAGGAACACCAGCAGATTCGTTTTCGCGCGAATCTTGTTCTCCGAGCGGAACAGCTGGCCGATCCACGGAATGTCGCCGAGCAGCGGCACCTTGCTGTTGGTGACCTGATAGTTGTCCTGCATCAGGCCGCCCAGCACGATGATTTCGCCGTTGTCGGCCAGCACGGTCGACTGGATCGAGCGCTTCGTGAATTCGGGGCCGGCCGGATTGGTCGTCACGTTGGTCGTGCCGGCCACGATCGCCGAATCTTCGGTGTACAGCTGCAGTTTCAGGATGCCGCCATCGGTGATTTGCGGCTTGATATGCAGCGTCAGGCCGACGTCGATACGGTCGAAGGTATTGAACGCCGTGGTCGCCGTGCTGCTCGTCAGGTTCGAATACGAGCCCGTCTGGATCGGCACGTTCGTACCGACGACGATCTTCGCTTCCTGATTGTCGAGCGTGATCAGATTAGGCGTGGACAGCACGTTGGCGTCGGCCGTCTGCGACAGCGCCTGCAGCAACGCGCCGAGCCCCTGCACACCGAACAGGTTGTGCACCCAGCCGACGTTCAAGCCCTGCTGCAGATTCGACGCCGCGAGCCCGGTTGCCAGTCCGCCCGTGGCGGCGTTGGCTGCCGCTGCCGCCGTCAGGTTGATGATGCTGTTGCCGCTGCCCGTGGCAAGGTTGGTGCCCGCGAGCAGGTTGCCGCTGCCGATCTGCCACTGGATACCCAGGTTGGCGTTCGTATTCGAGTTCAGCTCGACGATCAGCGCTTCGATGTAGACCTGCGGACGGCGGATGTCGAGCTGGTCGACCACGGCGCGCAGGTTTCGGTAGACGGGATCGGCCGCGGTGATGATCAGCGAGTTCGTCGCCGCATCGGCCTGGATCATGCCGCCTGGCTGATTGTCTTCGTTGTTGCTGCCTTCCTTCTCGCCGAGGAAATCCGAATTGTTGTTGTTGCCCTGGCCGCCGTAACCACCGCCGCCTGCACCCAGCGGATTGTTACCCAGCCCACCCGACGACTGACCGCCCATCGACCCCGATGGCAGCGGCGGGTTGCCCGAGCCACCCGTCGACGACGGCGAGTTGTTCTGGTTGAACGAGTTCGCCGCGTTGTTGCCGCCTGACGACGAACCCGATTCGTTGCCGCCGCCGCCCTTGCCGAGCATGCCGCGCAACGTCTTCGCAAGACGCACGGCGTCGGCATTGCGCAGCGACACGACGTGCATGTTGCCCGGCTGACCGGTCGCGGCATCGAGTTGCCTGGCGAGCGATTTCGCCGCCGCGAGACGCCCGGCGTTCGACGCGCGCAGCAGCAGCGAATTGGTGCGCGGATCGGCCTGCACGGAAACCTTCAGCGTTGCATCCGTGTTGCCGATCGTGCCGGGGTCGAGCATCTTCGACATCTGCGTCGCGACGTCGATCGCGTTCGCGTTCTTCAGCGGCACGACCTGCACCTGCTGGCCTGCCGCCGTATCGACACCCTGGATGATCTGCGCGATGCGGCGAACGTTATCCGCGTAATCGGTAACGACGATCGTATTGTTCGACGGGTAGGCCGCCACCGTATTGTTCGGCGAGATCAGCGGACGCAGCACGGGCAGCAGGTTGTTCGCCGATTCATTCTTCAGCTGGAACACCTGCGTGATCACCTGATCGCCGCGCGCCGCAGGCGCGTTGCCGACGTAGGTGGGCACGCCCTGCAGCTTCGCGTCCGCTTCGGGCACGACCTTCAGCACGCCATGATCCTGCACGAGCGAAAAGCCCTGCATCCGCAACGCGGATTGCAAGGTCTTCAGCGCCTGATCTTCAGGAACCGGGTTTTCGGAAACCAGGTTCAGTTGTCCTTTCACACGCGGGTCGACGATGATCGTTTTTCCCGTCGCCGCGCCAATCGCGCGCGCCACCTGATCGATGTCCGCGTTGACGAAGTTGAGCGTCACCTGTGCGTGCGCGAGTTGCGAGGTGATCGTTCCAGCGACCAGCAACGCCATCGCGACGCGACGCAATGCCATACGATTTCTTCTCATGGATATGAATTCGAAGCCGACGTTGTGATCCGCCGACGGTCATGCACAGTGGACGACCGGCCGACACCCCGGCATCCTCGGTTTGAACAAAGGCTCCCATGGCAGCCAGTGCCAAGGATATGCCTTGCCTCCCTGTAACCGAAAACAACGAACAGTAACAGCTTTTCGTGTCGGAAATGTCACAAAACGGCTGGGTCTCGTGAGATTCCTCTACCGATTGCGCTCTGGGGTCCATCCGATTGCGCAAAATGTTACGTCGTTGAAAGTTTTGCGCCTTGGTCCGGTAACTATTCGGCCGCTGCCTTTGGCCGCAAGTTACTGGCTTATGTCGGTTGGCCAACTTTGAGGCGCCTTCTACTGCCGGTATCATACGGGCGGATCGACAGTTCGAGTAACCCCAAAGAAGCGGGTTTTCCCGAGTACAGCCCCGTCCCATAAGGGTTTCGTGTCGTCTTTACCGTTCCGTTAATTAGGAATCGAACATAGTTCGTCATCTTGACCGATGAAGCTGACCGCCATCACTGCCGCCGTTGGATTCGCAGCGCTCTTGGGCGCCGGTTCCGCACGCGCCGACTGTTTCGATGAAGCGGCCAGCTATCAGAAAGTCAATCCGCTGATCCTTCGCGCCATCGCCTGGCAGGAATCGCACAACCGTCCCGCCGCTGTCCACAAGAACGCCAACGGTTCGACCGATTACGGCGTCATGCAGATCAATTCCGTTCATCTGCCCGTGCTCGCGCAATACGGCATCTCGCAGGGCACGCTGATGGAGCCGTGCAAGAACGTGTACATCGCCGCGTGGCATCTTCGGCAGAAGATGAACAAGTACGGCAACACGTGGGCGGCTGTCGGTGCATACCATTCGGAAACGCCCACGCTGCGCGACGAATACGCGCGGCAGATCGTGGCGATTCTCCGCAAGTGGAATCTGATGCCTGTCCATCAGCCTGCCCGATAGTTGGGCAACTTCGTTCAGAAGCGCCATCCCCTCATTCCAGTTGATGCACAATGCGGCTTCGTGCTGCTGTCGTCGATCGTCCGTGCGAACGATCGACGGCGCATGCGTCATTCACCTTCTAGCTTTCCCGTACCGCGATGAACCAGCCGCTTTTGCCCGTCACCGTGATCTCCGGTTTTGTGGGCGCCGGCAAGACCGCGCTCGTCGAACAGATTCTGTCGAACCGCAATGGCCCGCGCGTCGCGGCGCTCGTCACCGATCTTGCGGCCGTGCGCCTCGACATCGACAACGCGGCGCCCGCGTCGTCTGCCGCGCTGCGCGTCGATCTGCCGAATGGTTGTGCCTGCGTCCAGGCCGATGAGGACGTGCTCGAACAGTTGGCCGCACTCGCTGCGGAACATCGCTTCGACGCGATCGTCGTCGAATCGGCCGCGACGGATGAGCCGCTCAATCTCGTCGAATCGATTCTCGAAGACGAATCGCTGGCGACGCTCGTGCGTGTCGACACGGCTGTGACGGTGCTCGATGCAGCCGCTTTTCTGCGCGACTATGCATCGACGGATGCGCTGTCCGAGCGCGGCATTGCCGCTTACGAAGACGACGATCGCACGATCGTCGAAGTGCTGATCGAACAGGTCGAGTTCAGCGACGTGTTCGTGATCAACAAGGCGGACCTCATTTCCGCCGACGATCTCGCGCATCTGCAAGCCGTGCTCGTGGCGCTCAATCCGCGCGCCGCGCAGATCGTGAGCAGCTACGGCAATGCGCCCGTCGAGGAAGTGCTCGGCACGGCGCGCTTCGATTACGACGTGACGTCGAACGCGGCGGGCTGGCTTGCGTTGCTGCACGATCCGTCGAGCCACGAAGAAAAGAGCGGTGGGCAAGGCGTCGGGCATGTCGTGTATCGCGCGCGTCGGCCGTTCCATCCCGAGCGTCTTTGGGCGCTGCTGCATGAAGAGTGGAAGGGCGTGTTGCGCGGCAAAGGTTTCTTCTGGCTCGCGACGCGCAATGAGATCGGCGGCTCGCTGTCGCAAGCGGGCGGTGCTTGCCGGCCCGCGCCTGCAGGCACCTGGTGGGCCGCGCAGGATCGCAGCGAATGGCCCGAGGGCGATGACGAACTGCTCGAAGAGATCGCAGCCGACTGGTATGGCGATGCCGACGACTTCACGATCGGCGACCGTCGTCAGGAGCTGGTGCTGATCGGCGTGGATATCGATCCGGCGCAATGGCGCGCGAAGTTCGATGCGTGTCTGTTGACCGATGCCGAATACGCGTTGGGTGCAGAAGGCTGGCTAGCACTCGCCGATCCGTTCCCCGCGTGGGATCTCGAAGACGACGATCATGACCACGACCATGGCCACGATCATCATCATCACGATCACGACGATGACGGCCATCATCATCACCATCATTGAGCGTGATGAATGAGCGTGATGAACGCCTGACCCGACACCCGTCGTAAAAAACGCAGACGAAAAAAAACCCGCCGATGGCGGGTGTCAACAACTCAAGCTGCTGATGCTTAGCGCTTGTTGACTGCGTCCTTGAACGCCTTGCCAGCCGTGAACTTGACGGTCTTTGCGGCCGGAATCTTGATGGTTTCGCCCGTCTTCGGGTTGCGGCCCGTACGTGCTGCGCGCTTGCCCGAACCGAAGCTGCCGAAGCCGATCAACTGGACTGCATCACCCTTCGCCACAGCCTTCTTGATAACTTCAAGCAGCGTGTCCAGCGTTTCGCCGGTTTGAGCCTTGCTGGCGCCCGTCTGACCTGCGACGGCGTCGATCAGTTCCTGTTTGTTCATTAAGGTTCCTTTCTGGTTTAGGTTGACACGAACAGCGCGAACGCGCCGATTATACGTGCGCGCGCCGCGCCGTCGAGCAGCGACGGCTCGGGAATACCCCCGACTCCCGCAGCGCGCCAGGCGCGGCGCAGAGCACCGTGCTGCCGCTTCCCTCGCGGCGCTTGCTATGATAGCGCAGCGCAAACCCAATCTGGATAAGGGTTTCGAAGAATTACACGCTGCAACGCCTGATACAGCATGGAAAACAGCATTTTTGCCATGTCGGGCATCGAATAGATGCGATCCGCGTGGCTCAAAGCCCCGCCAGCGTTGGTTTTTGCCAACGTTCGGCACCTGTCGAACGGGCTCTGAACCCCGTCTGGACAGGCTGTGACGGCAGTCGACATGTCATCGGCGCGGCGCAACGATGCGTTCAAAGTGCCCTTTGCGGTCGCCCGAACCTCTTCCTCGCATAGCATTTCATCGCGCATGACCGACCCGCTCGTCCCCGCCGTCCTTGCGTTTCGCGACAACGGCACGCCTTATTCGCCGCTCCATGACGACATCTATCACAGTGCCGTCGGCGCGCTCGCGCAGGCGGAATACGTCTTCCTGAAAGGCAATGATCTGCCGTCGCGCTGGCAGCAGCGGCGCCTCTTCACCGTGCTGGAGACGGGCTTCGGCATGGGTATCAGCTTCCTCGTGACGTGGGCGGCATGGCGCGCGGATCCCGATCGGTGCGAGCGTCTGCACTTCGTCTCCATCGAAAAGCATCCGTTTTCACGCGAGGATCTGATCGCGGCAAGCGCGGCGGCCGTTGCGGACGCATCGATCGCACCGCTCGCGCGACAGCTCGCCGACGCATGGCCCATGCTCGTGCCCGGCACGCACCGGCTCGAGTTCGAAGAAGGCCGCGTGATCCTCACGCTCGCGTTCGGCGACGCGGTTCAAGCGCTGTCCACACTCTGGTTGCGCGCCGACGCGTTCTATCTCGACGGCTTCTCGCCCGCGAAGAATCCCGAGTTGTGGACGCCCGCAATCTTCAAGTCGCTCGCGCGGCTCGCCGGCGACGACGCCACGTTCTCCACCTACACGAGTTCGGGCGATGTGAAACGCAGCCTGCTGCAAGCGGGATTCGAATACAAGAAAGTGGATGGTTTCGGATGGAAACGCGCGATGCTCGTCGGGCGCTTTGCGCCGCGCTATCGTGTGCGGCGTCATGAGCCGCCGCTTCCGCTTGCTGTCGAGGAACGGCATGCCGTCGTGATCGGCACAGGACTCGCGGGTTGCGCAGCCATCGAACGGCTGACGGCGCGCGGCTGGCGTGTCACGTCGCTCGAACGGCATGCGGGCGTCGCGCGCGATGCGTCGGGCAATCCGGCAGGCGTGTTTCACCCGATGATGTCGCGCGACGACAGCGTCGGCTCGCGCATCACGCGCGCGGGCTTTCTGTATGCGCTGCGGCAATGGTCAGCACTCGAACGACGTGGGCTTCATCCATCGCGTGGTCCGGAAGGCCTGCTGCAAATCGCCGCCGATGACGACGAAGCGTCGGCGATGGCGCAGACGTTCGCATCGTTTGCCTATCCACAAGACTATGTGACGCCCGTTTCCCGCGACGATGCACAGCGGATTGCCGGCATGCGCGTCGCACGCGGCGGCTGGTTGTTCCCGCATGGCGGCTGGATCGATCCCGCGTCGTTGTGCGCGGCGCAGTGCGAAGCGGCGGGCGGTTTGCTCGAACGGCGCTTCAACGTCGCCGTGGCGCGAGTCGAACGCTTCGAGAATCAATGGATTGTGTTCGATGAAGACGGCGTCGCCGTCGCGAGCGCGCCGGTCGTCATCTTTGCGAACGCGCATGAAGCGGCGCGCATCGCGGGCTTGCGTCATGCGACGACACGCAGCGTGCGCGGGCAATTGACGCTGCTTCCCACCGATCCCGCCAACACGCTTCGCCTTCCCGTGATCGGCGAAGGCTACGCCGTACCTTTGCCCGACGGTTTCACGCTGACGGGCGCAACCTACGACATCGACGATCCCGAGACCCGCTTGCGCGAGGATGCGCACATCGAAAACATCGAGCGCGTGGCTCAGATGCTGCCCGATATGCCCGATTCGATTGGCGCCCATGCGGGCGCTTCGCTGACAGGGCGCGTCGCGTTTCGCTGCGTGACGAGTGATCGTCTGCCAATGATCGGCGCATTCGCCGACGAAGCCGCCGCAATCCAGGACGCCGACAAGTTGCGCGGCGCCAGGCCGCTCGATCTGCCACGCGCGGATGGGCTGTATGGCGCGTTCGCGTTCGGATCACGCGGACTGGTGTGGGCGTCGCTCGGCGCGGAACTGATCGCTTCGCAAATCGAAGGCGAGCCGTGGCCCATCGAACGCGATCTTTCCGAAGCACTCGATCCCGCGCGTTTTCTGTTGCGCGCGCTGCGCCAAGGCACGGCGACCTGACCTGACGCCTGTGGAAAAGTTATCCACGGCGTGCTGTGGATAACCGGGGAAATTGCGGGCGAAACTCGTGTGGAATCGATGTGGACGTAAACGGGGTAACTCGGCAGACGTTAACGCAGCCCCAAAAGTTATCCGAAGAACACCGACGGGCGCACACATCAAACGCATCCGGTTATGCGTTCGGCAAAGCGCTGATTCGTTTCGGTAAACCTTGGTTATCCACAGAAAAGCAGTGCCTTTGTTAACTTCTACTACGTATACATACAGGTAAACCTATTGTTGAGAAGCCCGTGGTCGGCTGGCGGCAACATCTTTGGATCTTGCATGTACAGAACCGCACTTCCCGGGCGAACCGTTCTGTTCATACTCGGCCGAAAACCGGAACGCCCGGCCTCGGCGACACTCAAACGCAAGCACCCCCGCCCATCCAGCGTCCGAAGGCGGATCCAGCCGTACAACAGCGCCAGGAACAAGCCGTTTTCCGCCGAAATGCGCGCTATTTCCGGTCGCTTTTTCCTGTTGTCATCGAGTTAGCGTACGTTTTACCGCTTTGAGCGCTTGTTCGACGCTTTTCCGTCAAGTGCAAAGAAGCTATGGCACAATCGCCGTTCTTCCGCGTCGTGTTTTGCCCCCGCAACCGACGCGCCAATGGAACGGTTGCCGGACCCCAAGAATCTGATTCAAAAGTCGACGGCGCTCTTTTCACTCACGTCGTGCCGCCTGTAGTCATGCGGCATCGGTGTAGTCGTTTCAGTTTTCATCCGATCGTTGACAACTCGCAACGCCGGCGAACGCGAACCGATCGCGGCAATGGATGCGGCCCACGGCTTGCGTGCTGGCGGCGTCTGCCCGTTCGCGTTGCCTGCCGTTGCTGCAAAGGAGAAGCCACCACGATGAAGTCGGCGTTTTCATTTTTTCCAGGCTGGCCGCTCACGCCCGATGCCATTTTCTGGGCAGGCCTCGCACTGCTCGCCGCAGGTCTCGTCGGCGAGCTGTGCTATCGCGCGTGGCATTTGCCGCGCATTTCCGGCTATGCAGTGATCGGCCTGATCGCCGGCGCGGCGGGTTCGGGCGTGATCGACGCGGATTCGGCTGCGACCGCGCGTCCGCTGCTCGATGTCGCGCTCGGGCTGTTGCTGTTCGAGCTGGGAAGCCGGCTGGATCTGCGGTGGATTCGCCGCAATACGTGGCTGATCGTGTCGAGCGTCGCTGAATCGACGCTGACGTTCGTGCTCGTGCTGCTGGTGCTGCTGTTCCTGAACGTATCGACGGTGACGGCGCTCGTGCTCGCGTCGATCGCGATGGCGACGTCGCCCGCGATGGTGATCCAGCTGAAAACGGAACTGCGCGCGGAAGGGCAGGTCACGCAGCGCCTGATGACGCTCACGGCGCTCAACAGCATGTACGCGGTGATCATCGAAAAGCTCGCGTCCGGCTGGCTGCATCAGGAGGCGTACGGCAATCTGCTCGCGACGATTCTCCAGCCGCTTTATCTGCTGATCGGTTCGCTGATCCTCGCGTATCTGCTCGCGCGCACCATCACGTTCTTTTACAAGCGTGTGAATCTGCAGGACGAACACTCGTTTGTCGCGCTGTTCGGCCTCGTGCTGCTGGCGATTGCGCTGGCGCATATCTTCAAGCTGTCGACCATTCTGAGTCTGCTCGCGGCCGGCATCATCGTGAAGAATCTGGAAGCGCGTCCGCAGTTGTGGCCGGCGCATTTCGGCACGGCAGGCTGGCTGCTGACGGTGATTCTGTTCGTGCTCACGCTGACGACCTTCGAGTGGCGCGACATCGCGATAGGCGGTCTCGCTGCATTGGGGCTGATCGTCGCGCGGCTGATCGCGAAGCTTGTCGGTGTGCTGGCGTTCGCCAAACCGAGCGGCTTGAACATGAAGCAGGGCGTGGCGCTCGGTCTGTCGCTGTCGCCGATGTCGGCGCTCGCCTATCTGCTCGTCGACGACACGTACCAGCTCTATCCGAATTTCGACCCGACGCTGCGCGCCGTCACGATGTGTTCGATCGTCGTGTTGCAACTCGTCGGACCGTGGCTCGTGTACCGCTCGCTTGCGCTCGTGGGCGAGCGCCGCGAGTGACGCGCCAGTCCGCGCGACACCACACGTTTTACCCGCAGCTCGCGCGTCTAGCTGCAGCATTCGACAGTCACTCCGGCCGGGCGCCGTCAGCAACGGGCGCGCCTGCGCCGACATGAATCAGGAAACGCCATGTCACTCGAAGCCTTCATCGATTCGAAACCGTTCACCTTCGGTGTCGAACTCGAGATGCAGATCGTCAATACCCATGACTATGATCTGACCAAAGCGGGGACCGACCTGCTCCGGCTCATCAAGGACGAAAAGATTCCGGGCAACATCACGCCGGAAATCACGGAAAGCATGATCGAGCTGTCGACGGGCATCTGCACGACGCACGAACAGGCCGTCGCGGATCTGCGCAGGATTCGCGATGTGCTCGTCGCCGCAGCCGACCGCCTGAACGTCGGGCTGTGCGGCGGCGGCACGCACGCTTTCCAGCAATGGAGCGAGCGGCAGATCGTCGACACGCCGCGCTTTCAGTACCTTTCGGAACTCTACGGATACCTTGCGAAACAGTTCACGGTGTTCGGCCAGCACGTGCACATCGGCTGTCCGGATGCCGACAGCGCGTTGTTCCTGCTGCATTCGATGTCGCGCTTCATTCCGCACTTCATCGCGTTGTCGGCGTCGTCGCCGTTCGTGCAGGGCGTCGATACCGGCTTTCACTCGGCACGCCTGAATTCCGTGTTCGCGTTTCCGTTGTCGGGCCGCGCGCCGTTCGTCCTCACGTGGGACAGCTTCGAAGAATACTTTTCGAAGATGGTGCATACGGGCGTCGTCAACAGCATGAAGGACTTCTACTGGGACATCCGGCCGAAGCCCGGTTTCGGCACGATCGAAGTGCGCGTGATGGATACACCGCTTTCCGTCGATCGCGCGGCCGCGATCGCTTGCTACATCCAGACGCTCGCGCGTCATCTGCTGCTCGACAAACCGCTGACGCCGAAGGAAGACGACTACCTCGTCTACACCTTCAACCGCTTCGAGGCGTGCCGCTTCGGTCTTGCCGGCACCTGTATCGATCCGCAGACGGGCGAGCGTCGCACGATCTCCGAAGACATCATTCAAACGCTCGAGCGCATTGCGCCTCATGCGGATGCGCTGGGCTCGGGCAAGGCGCTCGAAGAGATCGGCGCGATTGCGCGCGGTCAGGTGAACGATGCAACGTGGCTGCGCAACGTGGTCGAACAGGAAAAGTCGCTGCACGAAGCGGTTCGTCAGCAGTGCCTGCAGTGGCGCGCATGATCCGGACAACGCAGTTCGCTGTTTTGCTCCCGCAAGCAACTGCCTTGCGAATGAGCGAAGCTTGAAGAAACCTGCTTCTGGCGGGTTTTTTTTTTCGAATTCCGGTAACGCGTCCTTAAGCTTTTCTCAAAGTTTACGTATACAAACGTAGTAGTAGTTAACAAGCATTGCGTTTGCCTGTGGACAACCGAATAATTTCCTGCAAACTCAAGGGGCTGCGTAAACGATAACCATGCGGATCGGCCGTGCATCGCGAGCCGGAACCTGGGAGAACGATTCTCAGAACTGGCGCAGTCGCATGGGTTATCAAGAATCGGCGCACAAGTCGTCCCCTGTCTTATCCCGTGGTTATCCACAGATTGCATTGGATAACTTAGCTGTACGATTCGCCGCTCTCGCATAGAATGACGTTTTTCATCGTTGCGGCCTGCCAGGGATCACGTTCATGCGTGGCCCGAACCAACAGGGCTCGCAACAGACGGAGCGTGTGCAACGCCTGCGTGACCGACCGGAACAGGCCGGCATCACAGGAAATTTTTGAGATAGTAGGATTCGGCGAGCCGGGTGATCCGGCGAAGCTTCCCCCCACAGACTGCCGGCGCGCGGGCATCGGATATCGGGTGTCGACGGGCGACGGCATGCTGTCAACAACGAACGAAAGACTATGAGCGAAGGCGTATACGGAGAGCAGGCAACCGGGCGGGTGACCCACAGCCTGCTGCGACTCAGCACGGCCATGCGGAGCCAGGCATGGGAATGGGCGGAAGGCGCAGGCCTGACGCCGACCCAGGGCGAAATCCTCGTGCTGCTGATGCAGCGCAAGGGGCCGATGCGTCTCGGCGAAATTGCCCGCGAAACCGCGCTGACGGCCGCGACCACGAGCGATGCCGTGAGCACGCTGGAAAGCAAGGGCCTGGTGGAAAAGCGCCGTGCACTCGACGACGGACGCGCGCTCGCCGTGCGTCTGACGGCACGCGGCCGCACGGCGGCGAAGCGCGCCGCGCAATGGCCGGATTTCCTCGCGAAGGCGGTCGGCACGCTGCGCGACGAAGAGCAGTCGATTTTCTATCGCACGCTGCTGAAGACCGTGCGTCAGCTCGAAGTGCAAGGCCATATTCCGCCGCATCGCATGTGCGTGACGTGTACGCATTTCGAGCCGAGCAAGAACCCGAAGAAGACGCCGCATCGCTGCATGCTGCTCGATCTGTCGATGTCGGATACCGATCTGCGTCTGGATTGCTCGGTGCACGAAACGGCCGACGCCGCCACGCAGAAAAAGACCTGGAAGATCTTCGCGCAGCAAGCCTGAGTCGGCTAAACTGCTGAGCCGGCCGCCGCTCGCGGGTATTCGCGTGCGGCGTCGGGTGAACTTGCGCCGTCTTGCGCATCGGCAGACGGCGTGTCTTCCAGCACGCCTGTGGCGTGTCCAGTCAACCTGACGGTGGGATTCGCCGATGCTTCACGAAGTTCTGGCCATACGCCACGTGCACTTCGAGGATCTGGGGAGTCTCGAACGGGTGCTCGGCGAACGCGGGCGTCCCGTGCGTTATCTCGACGTCGGCTTTGCGCGTATCGAAGCGCCCGACCCCGTGATGCCGTCGCTGATGGTGATTCTCGGCGGCCCGATCAGCGCGTACGACGACGATCGCTATCCCACCATCGCGCCGCTCGTCGCGATGATTGAAAAGCGCATTGCAGCCGGCCTGCCTACGCTGGGCATCTGTCTGGGCGCGCAGTTGATTGCGCGCGTGCTGGGCGCGAAGGTCTATCCGTCCGGCCAAACCGAAATCGGCTGGACACCGCTCACGCTCACCGATGCCGGCAAGCAGTCGCCGCTGCGTCATCTGGACGCGGCGCACACGTCGATGCTTCATTGGCACGGCGATACATTCGATCTTCCGCAAGGCGCCGTGCATCTCGCGTCCACGCCTGCCTGTGAGAATCAGGCGTTTGCGTGGGGCAAGCATGTGCTCGCCCTGCAATGCCACCCTGAAATCCGCACCGACCGTTTCGAGCCCTGGCTGATCGGCAATGCCGGCGAGATCGCCGGTCACGGTATCGACGTCCGCACACTGCGCGCCGATACCGCGAAACACGGCCCGAAGCTCGAAGCCGCCGCCACCAGCATGTTCGGCGAATGGCTCGATCAGGTGGCCGCGCAACCCTGAACGTCCTGAATGAGTGCAGTGGATCACCGCGTTTTTACCGTCGATACCGTGCTGACCGGCAAGATCGCGCCGCTCGGCGATGAAGCCTCGAACAAGACGAGCGCGATTGCCAAGTCGCCCGTCGATGGCCGCGTGTGGCTCGGCGAGACAGGACTCGAAGGTGATCAGCAGGCCGAACTCAAGGTACACGGCGGCCCGGAAAAAGCGCTGCATCACTATCCATTCGATCACTACGCGACCTGGCGACACGAATGGCAAGGCAGCACCTCCCGTCTCGCGACGCTCGATCAGGCTGGCGCTTTCGGCGAAAACATCAGCACCTCGGGTTTGACGGAAGCGGATGTGTGCGTCGGCGATGTTTATCGGATCGGCGGAGCGATCGTGCAGGTTTCGCAGCCGCGGCAACCGTGCTGGAAACTGAACCTGCGATTCGCGCGCGCCGACATGTCGCGCGCCGTGCAGAACACGCGCCGCACGGGCTGGTACTACCGCGTGCTCGAAGCGGGCGAAATCGGTGCGGGCGATACGATCGAGCGGCTTGCACGTCCGCATGCGCAGTGGAGCATCGAGCGGCTGCTGCGCGCGCTGTATGTAGATCGCGACGACCGGCAGGCGCTCGAAGGCATGGCGCAACTCGACACGCTGTCGCCGTCGTGGCGCAAAACAGCAACGAAGCGGCTGGAAAGCGGCGAAGTCGAATCGTGGACGAAGCGTCTCGACGGACCGGTCAACGCGAGCTAGATCCGCGCCTGCAAACGCGCCAGGCCGTCTGCAGCAATTCGGACCCGGTGCTATGCTCGATCGCTCTTGAGTTCCCGTGAGCATCTCCCCAACCATGAGCGCACTTTTCACTCCGCTCACGCTGCGTAGCGTGACGCTGCCGAACCGCATCGTCGTGTCGCCGATGTGCCAATACTCCGCTGAACGCGGCGAAGCGACGGCATGGCACATGATTCACCTCGGCCATCTCGCGCTGTCGGGCGCGGGCATGCTGTGCATCGAGGCAACGGCTGTCGAACCCGATGGCCGCATCACACCCGCCGATCTCGGCTTGTGGGACGACGTGACGGAAGAAGCGCTGAAGCCCGTGATCGCCGCGATCCGCAAGTATTCGAAGGTACACATTGCGATGCAGTTGTCGCACGCGGGGCGCAAGGCATCGAGCGAAGTACCGTGGAGAGGCGGACAACTGATTCCTGTCGCCGACGGCGGCTGGTTACCGCACGCGCCGTCCGCTCTGCCGCACAAGGCAGGCGAAGAAGCGCCGCTCGCGCTCGACAGTGCCGGTCTCAACCGCATTCGCGAAGCGTTCGCAGCGACCGCGCGACGTGCCGCGCGTCTCGGCATCGATGCGCTCGAAGTGCACGCTGCGCATGGTTATCTGCTGCATCAGTTCCTGTCGCCGCTCGCGAACCAGCGCACGGACGAATATGGCGGCTCGCTCGAAAACCGCATGCGTTTCCCGCTCGAAATCTTCGATATCGTGCGCGCGGCATTTCCGGCAGATAAGCCAGTTGGCGCGCGCGTGTCGGCGGTCGACTGGGTCGAAGGCGGCATCACGATCGAAGACACCATCGCGTTTGCAAAGGAGCTGAAGAAGCGCGGTTGCGACTGGGTCGATGTATCGTCGGGCGGCGTTTCGCCTTTGCAGAAGATTCCCGTTGAACCCGGCTATCAGGTGCCGTTCGCGAAGGCGGTCAGGGAAGCGACGGGTTTGACGACGGTCGCCGTCGGTCTGATCACGGACCCGGAGCATGCGAACCAGCTGATCGAAGAGGGCGACGCCGATCTCGTCGCGATGGCGCGCGCGATGCTCTACGATCCGCGCTGGCCGTGGCACGCGGCCGCGAAGCTCGGTGCAACCGTCGAGGCGCCGCCGCAATACTGGCGCTCGCAACCGCGTGAGCAGAAGGCGCTATTCGGCGATATTTCGTTCGGTCAGCGCTGATTGCCACTCACGCGCAGTGTCCCTTCGACGTCAATCAAGCATTGACGGTTGAACGAAACTGCATCATCCGTGTACGATTTCGGTTGTGACGTTGCAAGCGTCACATGTCGACGCGGCGCCAGCAAGGCGCCGCGTTTGCTATCCGCGTCAGAAAAGCCATGCATCCACGGATCTGGCGCGAAACGCGGAAGCATCGGCGAACAAGAGTTTGCTCATCCACCGTTCTACAAGGATTGATTCAATGAGTTCACGCAGGATCGCTGTGCGTCAATCGGGCGTGCACGGCAAAGGCGTGTTTGCACTCGAACCGATCGCGGCCGGCGAGCGGCTGATCGAATACAAGGGCGAACGGATTTCGTGGAAAGAAGCGCTGCGTCGGCATCCTCATAATCCGGACGAACCGAATCACACGTTCTACTTCGCGCTCGACAGCGGCGACGTGATCGACGGCAAGATCAAGGGCAACAGCGCGCGCTGGATCAACCACTCGTGCGCGCCGAACTGTGAAGCGGAAGAGATCGACGGCCATGTCTATATCGACGCGCTGCGCGATATCGACGCCGGCGAAGAGCTGTTCTACGACTACGGGCTCGTGATCGACGCGCGGCAGACGAAGAAGCTCAAGAAGGAATACGAATGCCGCTGCGGCGCGCGTAAGTGCCGCGGCACGATGCTTGCGCGGCCGGACAAGAAAGACGAGAAGAAATCGAAGAAGAAGAAGTGATTCAGACGTGCTGCCATGTACGTGGCAGCACGCTCATCGATTGATGAACTTCAGGGATCGACCGGCGCATGCGCCGGTTTTTTTGTTTCGCGAGCCTGTTCGGGTTCGCGCAGCACGGCGCCCGTCGCGACGGGCAACCGCACGATAAAGCGTGCGCCGCCTTCGACGGCATCTTCGTAATGCACGCTGCCGCGATGCAGCGCCATGATGTCATGCACGATTGCGAGGCCGAGACCTGCACCGCCGTCCACGCTGCTGTCGCTTTGCCCCTGACCGTCACCGCGGAAGAAGCGCTTGAACAGTTCGGGCTGCTGTTTCGGCGGGACGCCTGAGCCGTTGTCCTCGACGGCGACTTCCGCCATCGCGACGCCATCCACGACCACTTGCGCGACCGTCATCGTGATACGTGCGCCATTGATGCGGGACGGCGGCACGTACTTCAGCGCGTTATCCAGCAGATTCGCGATCACTTCGCGCAGCAGCACAGGATTGCCGCGCGCGACCAACGGATGATCGTTCGATGGATCGTCGAGCCGCTGGAAGCCGAGATCGACGTGCACGGCGAGCGCACGCGGCACCCATTCGGCGCCCGTATCGAACGCGAGCGACGCGACATCGAGATTCACAAAACGCGCGGCCTGTTCGCCTGGCTCGGCGCGCGCAAGCGACAGCAGCTGATTCGACAGACGCACCGCGCGATCGGCGGCCGCACGCAGTTCCTTGACGGCCGCGAGCGTCTGCTGCGGATCGCGGGCGACGACCGCCTGCTCCGCGTGCAGCTTGATCGCGGTGAGCGGCGTGCGCAGTTGATGCGCGGCGTCGGCGATGAATTTTCGCTGCGCGTCGAGGGCAGACTTCAGACGGTCGAGCAGGCCGTTCAACGCGCCCGTCAGCGGACGGATTTCGACGGGGACGAAGGTTTCGTCGACAGGTTCCAGCGACGTGTGTGTCTGCCGGTTCAATGAATCGGCGAGATCGGTCAGCGGATTCAATTGCTGGTTTACGACGCGCCACACGATCACCCAACCGGCGAGCAGCAACAGCAGCAGCGGCATCATGATCGCGATCAGGAACTCGGCGGCGATGCGGAAGCGGTGATGTACAGGCTGCCCGACTTCGATGACGACGGGATTGCCCGTCGGCTGATCGACGCGAACCTGCGCGACGCGCACTGCCGTGCCTTCGTGCTGCGTCTCGAACACATACGCGTAATGCATGCGCCGCACGTTCGTGCCTTGCAGCGGCAGCTTCGGATCGCCGGCGATTTCGGTTTCGCCGTTGCTGATGCGGTAGACCAGCTGTTCGACGGGATCGGAGAACATCGCCTGCGCGAGCGGCGGGACCGTGATGGGCGCCTCGGGACCGGCGATCTGGATCTGCTTCGAAATGGCGGTAGCGAGATCGGCGAGCGAACGGTCGACGACGTGCTGCGTGTATTGCCACGCGAGCCAGTACGCGATGAGGCCGCTCATCAGCGCGAGCAGCGAAAGGGGAGCGGCGAGCCGGCGCAGCAACTGGCGGCGCAGGCTATTCGCGGCGGGATAGTTCATGGTCGAACCCGCGATAAAAGACCGACGCCGACGGATGATCGACTGCGTCAGTCACACATTCAAGATGCGGTTCAGATTGCAGTTCAGACGGCGGGTTTCGGCCGGGCTGAATGACAAGGCGGCCGCCGCGCATACGATGATGCACGTGCGGCCGCCCGTCGAACGACCCGGACGCCGTCAGACCACAACGGTCTCGACGACCATTATGACGCCTGGCGGATTTCCTGGAGCAGATAGCCGAAGCCGCGCACCGTGACGATTTCGACGCGGCAGTTTTCGAGCTTCTTGCGAACGCGGTGCACATAGACTTCGATCGCGGTATCGCCGAGATCGCCGCCGAAGTGCGTCAAATGATCTTGCAGTTGCGCCTTGCTGACCACGCGGCCATGACGCAGCAGCAGCATTTCGAGCACGGCGAATTCGCGCGGCGACAGTTCGAGCGGCTTGTCGTCATTGAAGATACGGCGATCGACGCCCGACAGGCGCACGCCACCCAGCGACACTTCCGGACGCGGCATGTCGCCATGCGGACCGCTGCGGCGCATCACGGCGCGGATACGCGCTTCGAGTTCGGCGGGTTCGAACGGTTTCAGCATGTAGTCGTCCGCGCCGGAATTGAGGCCTTGCACGCGGTCGTTGAGTTCGTCGCGCGCGGTCAGCACGATCACGGGTGTATGACGGTTGCTCTGGCGGAAACGCGAGAGCAGCGTCATGCCGTCGATACCGGGCAGGCCCAGATCGAGGATCACGAGTTCGTGGCGGTTTTGCGTGAGGGCCTGTTCGGCGAAGATGCCGTCGTGGACCATGTCGACCGTGAAGCCGGCTTGTTCGAGACTGCTTTGGATGCCGCGTGCGATGGGGCGGTCATCTTCGATCAGAAGGAGTCGCATGGATTTCGCTCAAGTACAATGGGTTTAGGCAGGGGGCACGCGGTTCGCCGGGGCGCCTGCTGCACAGAATGCCGTGCGGCGTGCCGTTCGATGCGGCCATCAACAGACCAGCCAGCCATGTCCGATATTACGATCTACGAACTGGAAGCCGCGATCAATTTCTGGCGTACCCGCTCGCCTTCGAGCGGCGACGAACTCGTTCTGTGCAAGGAGGCAAGCGCGCTCTCCAAGCCGTATGCGCTGATGATTGTACAGCGACAGACCGCGCTGCCGCAGGAAGGATTGGACGAGATTGCCCGCGCCGCGTGGGATTCTTACGTGTCCCTTAAAAATGGCCTAATGAAGTGAAGGTTTGGTGGCCTGATTACCTGCAATACGCTTTCAGCGCGGGTTTTCCTCTGAGTTTTTAGCCTGATCGGGTTTCTCCCGATCCGCCGTTCTCGTCACTTTCCGGCAGTTATTTCATCGATAAAACGCGCGAGCCGAATGTCGCGCTCGGTGATTCCGTTTGCATCGTGCGTCGAAAGCGTGATCTCGACGTTGCTGTAGACGTTGAACCATTCCGGGTGATGGTCCATCTCCTGAGCCTTGATTGCGACGCGCGTCATGAAGCCGAACGCTTCGTTGAAATCGGCGAACTTGAATTGCCGCTTGATCGCGTCGCGGCCTTCGACGTTTTGCCAACCGTTCAGTTGCGCGACTTGCTGCGTGCGTTCTTCCGAAGTTAGTTTCTGGATCATCGTGTCACCTTTAAAAGCTGTGCGCGACCGCGTCGATGCCGGCTGCATGGACGCGCCGCGCGCATGCGCAGTGGTTCTATTTTTTCACGCTTGAACGGGTGTTGCAGGGTGCCAGGTCAGACGTCGGCGTCCGTTGCCCAGCCTTCGCCCGTGCCGCGCGTGATGACGGTGTCAGTGTCGCGCACATCGCCGGCTGCGAAAGGCTTTGCGTCTGCGAGCTTGTTCAGCAGCGGCGCGAAATCGGTGCGCGCGACGTCGAACAGCTGCGAGAAATCGTCGATCACGAAGTAGGTCTTCTGGAACGTGTCGATCCGGTATTGCGTCTGCATCACGCGTTCGAGATTGAACGCGATGCGGTTCGGCGCGTCGCTTAGCTGGCTGTACAGCGTTTCGCCCTTGCTCGACACGATGCCCGCACCGTAGATCTGCACGCCGTTCGGACTCGCTTCGTCGCGGATCAGGCCGAACTCGACCGTGTACCAGTAGAGCCGCGCGAGCAGCGGCAGCGCGTTCGCATCGTGTGCGGCGAGCGCTGCGCGGCCGTATGCGTGCATGTAGTCGGCGAATACAGGATTGATCAGCAGCGGCACGTGGCCGTACAGATCGTGGAAGCAATCGGGTTCCTGCAGATAGTCGAGCTGATCCGGCCGACGCATCCACCATGTAACGGGAAAGCGGCGATTCGCGAGATGTTCGAAGAACACCTGATCGGGCACGAGCCCCGGCACGGCGACGATCTGCCAGCCCGTCGCGGGCATCAACTGCGCGTTGATCGCGTCGAACGACGGCACGCTTTCCGGCGACAGATTCAGCCGCTCCACGCCTTCCAGGAACGCGTCGCAGACGCGCCCCTTGAGCAGCGCCGTCTGCCGCGTATAGAGCTGATTCCAGACCGCGTGATCGACCGCACCGTAGCGATGCATAGGCTGGTCGATGGTGAAGTCGGCGCGGGTTTCGAGGCCTGCGTCGAATTGCTCTTTGAGCTTCGCGGTGTTCGGAACAGACATGACTTGCAGCGGAGAAAGGAGAAGATGCAAGTCTAGAGCGGCGAACGCGCGGCAAGGGCGCATGTTTTCCGGAATGCACGGTGTGAATGCGATAATCGCGCATCAAAACGCAATTGCATGCGGAGAATTTACATGGTGGAACTCGATCACTTCGATCTGGCGCTTCTCGACGTCCTGCAGCGCTTCGGGCGCGCAACGCACCAGCAACTCGGCGAGCAGGTGCCGCTGTCACCGTCGCAGATCGGGCGGCGTCTTCAGCGGCTGGAGGCGATCGGTGTGGTCGACGGTTATCGCGTCGTGCTGCGGCCGGAGAAACTCGGGCTCGGCGTGATGGCGTTCACGAGCCTGAAACTGAAGCACCACGGCGATTCGATCATCGAGCAGTTCCAGCAGCAGATCGACGTGCTGCCGGAAGTACTCGAATGTCACGCGGTGGTGGGCGATGCCGATTATCTGCTGCGCATCGTGGCGCCGGATCTGAACGCGCTGTCGTCGTTCGTGATGAAGAAGCTGATGCGGGTGCCGGGCGTCGACAGTGTGCGCTCGAACATCGTGCTGACGACGTTCAAGCGCAACGGCCCGCTGCCGCTCGGTCATCTGACGCCGGGCGCGCCGGCTGTCTGACCGCGCAGCGTGTGACGAATCACGCGGCCTTCAACGGCTCCTGATTCAGCATATCCACATACGCGACGGCGACGAGGTCCGATTCCGGCACGCCGAGTTTCGCAAACACTTCATGCGCTTCGGTTTCGCCGCCTTCTTCGTCGTCATCCTGCGCGAGCACGACTTCGAGTTCGACGAAATCGCCGAGACCGTCGACGCGATCCAGATGAATCCGCGTACGCCCGACGATATACACGTGACGTTCCTTCGTGACGATGCCGCGCGTCGTGAGCGCGGTTGCGAGCAGCGAGTGCATCGCTTCGGGGTTCGTCACCGGGCTGCGCGTGTAGTACGACGCCTTCGGACCGTCGCGGTCGTCGCGCTGATAGAAGATCAGTTCGGCAGGCGTGCCGTCGTCGAACTGACGCAGCTTCAGACGGCCGCGCGGCACGTCGTAGAAAAAGTCCTGCTGGCGAAAGATCAACGGAGCGTCAGGCGCAAGAGCGGCCGCGCGCTCGCGAAGCTGCTCGAACTGCTGCGCGCGGGCTTTGATTTCGATGTTGCGTGCCATGTGAAGCTCCTGTCGAAAGTGAACGTGAACGGCTTCTGACGACGACGGGACCGGCGTCGCTGGCCTGCGTGAGCAAGCTGCTCGTCAGAGACCGAAGGACATACGGATTACAGCGGGGAAATCGGGCAAAGCGTCAATCTAGCAAAAAGCCCGTGACGATGTAGTTAAAGCCCACGGCGTGCGAAGGGGACAGAAAACGGTTGCCGAAGCGGCCGTGTCATGAGGTCGGCTCATATCGCACGACGCGCATGCGCGTCGCTCAAGTCGACCATTGCAGCTCGATCAGTTTCAACGCCGCGGCGATGGCCGGCTCGTCCCTGTGCGCGGCGAGCGTGATGAACGTCAGCTCCGTCGGCACCGTCACGTCTTCGACGATTGTCAGCGCGTGCGCGTGCGCTTCGGCGAGCGCAATCGAATCGCGCGCGAGCGTGAGCCCGATGCCGGATTTGACGAGATCGAGCATCGACGGTTCCTGATCGACTTCGGCGACCTTGATGGGCTTGACGCCGGCATCGGCGAAACGGCGCGTCAGCAGGCGGTTGTGCGCGGACGCGGGGGGCGTCCAGATCCATGGAAACGAAGCGAGCGCGCGCCAGTCGCGCGCGCCCTTCATGCGGTCTTTCCAGCCGGGCGGCGCCAGCACGCGATATTGGAAGTGCGTGAGCGTGACGGCATGAAAGATCGGCGCGTCGCGCGTGTCGTCGTCATCTGGCTGGCCGATGTAATAGCCGACGTCCAGTTCGCCCGCGCGCACCTGATCGCGCACCCAGCCCGACATGCCGTGCCGAAGCTGCGTCTCGACATGCGGCCACGTTTCGACCAGCTGCTTCAGAAAGCCGCCGAGTCGCAGGAACGTCGGATCGAGAATCGTGCCGATGCGCAGACGTCCGCGCACTTCCTGACGCAGCGTGGCCGCCGCGCGTTCGACATCGCTTGCGGCCGCGAGCGCGCGCTCGGCATGTGGCAACAGCGCCTGACCGTCGCGCGTCAGCGCGAGCCCGTGCGACGTGCGCGTGAAGAGCGTCACGCCGAGCGCAGTCTGCAGGTTCTTGATCTGCAGACTCACGGCGGGCTGGGTCAGATGCAATTGCGTCGCGGCGCGCGTCAGATTGCCTTCGCGTGCGACCGTTGCAAATGCGCGGAGCAGGGTGAGATCCATCCGCTGATATTAACGCGCCTTATATCGCATTTGAGCATTACTCATTGGATTTGCTGCGCGGCTCGCGATTACGCTAGGCAACATCATGCGAAGGCGTGACGCATTGCGCTGCAGCATCGACCAACACAAAGTCCCAAGGTCCGATTCCCAGGAGACATCATGAGCGAGACAGATCAAAGCAAGGTGCGCGCGCTGACGCACGCGATCAACGGCCAGCCCGTCGATGGCACGAGCCAGCGTTTTGGCGACGTGTTCAATCCCGCGACGGGCGACGTCACTTCGCGCGTGCCGCTCGCGAGTGTTGCCGAAGTCGATGCAGCTGTTGCTGCGGCGAAGGCCGCGTTTCCCGCATGGAGCGAAACGGCGCCGATCAAACGCGCGCGCGTGCTGTTCAAGTTCAAGGAACTGCTCGACCGACATCACGACGAACTCGCCGAACTGATCACGCGCGAGCACGGCAAGGTGTTTTCCGATGCGAAGGGCGAAGTGATGCGCGGCATCGAAATCGTCGAGTTCGCATGCGGCATTCCGAATCTGTTGAAGACGGACTTCACCGATCAGATCGGCGGCGGCATCGACAACTGGAATCTGCGTCAGCCGCTCGGCGTCGTCGCGGGCATCACACCGTTCAACTTCCCGATGATGGTGCCGTGCTGGATGTTCCCCGTTGCGATCGCGTGCGGTAACACGTTCGTGTTGAAGCCTTCGGAACGCGATCCGTCGGCATCCGTGCGACTCGCCGAACTATTGAAGGAAGCGGGCTTGCCTGACGGCGTGTTCAATGTCGTGCATGGCGACAAGGTGGCCGTTGATGCACTGCTCGCACATCCTGATGTGAGCGCGTTGTCGTTCGTCGGCTCGACGCCGATTGCAGAATACATCTACACAGAAGGCACGAAACACGGCAAGCGCGTGCAGGCGCTGGGCGGCGCAAAGAATCATCTCGTCGTGATGCCGGATGCGGATCTCGATCAGGCCGTCGATGCGTTGATCGGCGCGGCCTATGGCTCGGCGGGCGAGCGCTGCATGGCGATCTCGGTTGCTGTGGCCGTCGGTCATATCGCCGACGAACTGATCGAGCGACTCACGCCGCGTGTGAAGTCGCTGAAGATCATGAACGGCATGGAAGGTGAAGCCGAAATGGGTCCGCTCGTGACGGCAGCGCATCGCGAGAAAGTGTCGGGCTATATCGAAGCGGGGGTCGATGCTGGTGCGAAGCTGGTCGTCGATGGGCGTGGTCATCAGGTGGCCGGTCACGAGAAGGGCTTCTTCCTTGGCGGCACATTGTTCGACGATGTGAAGACCGATATGAAGATCTACCGCGAAGAGATTTTCGGGCCTGTGCTGTGCGTGGTGCGTGTGCCTGATTTCGCTTCCGCTGTCGAACTGATCAACAAGAACGAGTTTGCGAATGGCGTCTCGCTGTTCACGTCGGATGGCGGCGTTGCGCGTGCGTTTTCGCGGCAGATTCAGATCGGCATGGTCGGCATCAACGTGCCGATTCCGGTGCCGATGGCGTGGCATTCGTTCGGCGGCTGGAAGAAGTCATTGTTCGGCGATCACCATGCTTATGGCGAAGAAGGCGTGCGCTTCTATACACGCTACAAGAGCGTGATGCAGCGCTGGCCGGACAGCATCGCGAAGGGCGCCGAATTCACGATGCCTGTTGCGAAATAAAGCAGCGAAATAAAAGCGACGAAGTAAAAGCGGGAGACGACGGTGAGCACGACAGCAAGAAAACTCGAAGGCGAGTTCGACTACATCATCATTGGTGCGGGCACGGCGGGTTGTGTGCTTGCGAATCGGCTCACCGAAGATCCCGACGTCAGCGTGCTGTTGCTCGAAGCAGGCGGCAAAGACGATTATCACTGGATTCATGTGCCGGTCGGCTACCTCTATTGCATCGGCAATCCGCGCACCGATTGGCTCTATAAAACGCAGGCTGAACCGGGTTTGAATGGTCGCGCGTTGTCGTATCCGCGTGGCCGCGTATTGGGCGGCTGTTCGTCGATCAACGGCATGATCTACATGCGCGGTCAGCGCGAAGATTACGACGAATGGGCGCGCGTAACGAACGATGCATCGTGGTCATGGGATGCCGTGCTGCCAGTCTTCAAACGCAGCGAAGATCATCACGGCGGCGCCAATGAATTTCACGGCGCGGGCGGTCAATGGCGTGTCGAGAAGCAGCGCCTCAAATGGAAGATTCTTGAGACGTTCGCCGAAGCCGCAACAGAAACCGGCATACCCGCCACCGACGATTTCAATCGCGGCAACAACACAGGTGTCGGTTATTTCGATGTGAACCAGAAGCGCGGCATTCGCTGGAATGCATCGAAGGCGTTTTTGCGGCCTGCGTTACAGCGATCGAATCTCACCGTCATCACGGGCGCGCACACGCAACGCGTCGTGTTCGAAGGCAAGCGTTGCGTCGGTGTCGAATATCGCGGCGACAACGTCGAGTACATCGCGAAGGTGCGTATCGAAGTGATCATGAGTTCGGGCGCGGTGAACTCGCCGCAATTGCTCGAACTGTCGGGCGTCGGGAATGGCGCGCGTTTGCAGAATCTCGGCATCGAGGTCGTCAAGGATCTGCGCGGCGTCGGCGAAAATCTGCAGGATCATTTGCAGTTGCGCATGGCGTATAAGGTGCACGGCGTACGCACGTTGAACACGGCGTCAGCACACTGGTGGGGCAAGATGATGATCGGGCTGCAGTATCTGTTGATGCAGAGCGGACCGATGTCGATGTCGCCATCGCAACTGGGCGCGTTCGCGAAGTCGGACATGAACGACAGGTCATTGACGCGTCCCGATCTCGAGTATCACGTGCAGCCGCTTTCGCTCGACAAGTTCGGCGAGCCATTGCATCGTTTCAATGCGTTCACCGCATCCGTGTGTCATTTGCGGCCCACGTCGCGCGGCAGCGTGCACATCGACTCGCGCGATCCGCATGCAGCGCCGCTGATTGCGCCGAATTATCTGTCGACCGATTACGACCGTCATGTGGCTGCGAACGCATTGCGTCTCACGCGACGCATTGCAGCCGCGCCTGCGTTGCAGCGCTACAGGCCCGAAGAGATTCTTCCCGGCATCCAGTTTCAGACTGAGGAAGAGTTGCAGCGCGCGGCAGGCAATGTCGGCACGACGATCTTCCATCCTGTCGGCACGTGCCGGATGGGCACGGCGGACGATCCGGGTGCAGTCGTCGATAGCCGCTTGCGTGTGATTGGCGTCGAAGGTCTGCGTATCGTGGATGCGTCGGTGATGCCGACGATCACGTCGGGCAACACGAACTCGCCGACGCTGATGATCGCCGAGCGTGCAAGCGACATGATTCGCGCCGACCGTCGCGCGCGTGCAGACAGTCTCTCAATCGAGACACGCGCTGCATCGCCAATGTCGGTTGCATGACACGCAACGTTTAACGTTTTGCGCCGCGAAGGTCGCATCAAACACTAAGTGCAAATCCCAATGATTGCGCTGCATCATTGGCGCGACAATGGCGCCATGCTGCGTGGTGCGGCATGGATTACCGTCCTCATTGGTGCACCACGCCACGATTGGCACGGGGGTGTCATCGCCAATAACAGTCGCGCCGAATCTGCGCGGTACAGAACGCGGTAGTGCTTCGCCTTACTTCGCATGGAAGGGAACATGATTCTCGGCGATACGATACTCGAGACGCGCGGGCTCACACGTGAGTTCAAGGGGTTTACCGCAGTCAATGGCGTGAACCTGCGCGTGAAGCGCGGCTCGATTCATGCGCTCATCGGCCCCAACGGCGCAGGCAAAACCACCTGCTTCAATCTGCTCACCAAGTTTCTCGTGCCCACTGCGGGTCAGATCGTCTTTAACGGCGTCGACATCACGAGCGAGCGTCCCGCGCAGATCGCGCGTCGCGGCATCATCCGTTCCTTCCAGATTTCCGCTGTGTTTCCGCATCTGACGGCATTGCAGAACGTTCGCATCGGTTTGCAACGTCAGCTCGGCAGCGCGTTTCACTTCTGGAGAAGCGAGCGCACGCTGCATCAACTCGATGACCGCGCAATCGATCTGCTGACGCAAGTCGGCCTGACCGATTTCGCCGATGTACCCGCCGTCGAACTGTCGTACGGCCGCAAGCGCGCGCTCGAAATCGCGACGACGCTCGGCATGGAACCCGAACTCATGCTGCTCGACGAACCGACACAAGGCATGGGACATGAAGACGTCGACCGTGTGACCGCGCTGATCAAAAAAGTATCGGCGGGCCGCACGATCCTGATGGTCGAACACAACATGAATGTGATTGCCGGCATCTCCGACACGATTACCGTCCTGCAACGCGGCGAGGTGCTCGCCGAAGGCACGTACGCGGAAGTCTCGAAGAACCCGCTCGTCATGCAGGCCTATATGGGCAGTGCGGACGCAGCGCTTGCCGGAGCGCATGCATGAGCACAGTGAGCGAACAGGAAAACGCAGCGGTCAGTGTCGTGAGCGGCGAACCCGCGCTGGAGATCGCCGGGCTGCAGGCGTGGTACGGCGAGTCGCACATCCTGCATGGCGTCGATCTGACCGTGAACCGCGGGGAAGTCGTCACGCTGCTCGGCCGCAACGGCGCGGGCCGCACCACGACGCTGCGCGCGATCATGGGCCTGACGGGGCGTCGCACGGGCTCGATCCGCGTCGGTGGACGCGAGACCATATCGATGCCGACGCATCGGATCGCACATTGCGGCGTCGGTTATTGCCCGGAAGAGCGCGGCATTTTTTCGAGCCTGTCGTGCGAAGAAAATCTGCTGTTGCCGCCGCCCGTCGGCGACAAGTCGTTGATGATGTCGATCGACGAGATCTACCAGATGTTTCCCAATCTCCAGGAACGGCGCATGAGCCAGGGCACGCGTCTGTCTGGTGGCGAGCAGCAGATGCTGGCCGTCGCGCGCATTCTGCGCACGGGCGCGAACCTGCTGCTGCTCGATGAGATTTCCGAAGGTCTTGCGCCGGTGATCGTGCAGGCGCTCGCGCGCATGATCGTGACGCTGAAATCTCGCGGCTACACGATCGTCATGGTCGAACAGAACTTCCGCTTTGCCGCGCCGCTCGCCGATCGTTTCTATGTGATGGAGCACGGTCGTATCGTCGAGCATTTCGGGGCGAAGGAACTCGAAAGCAAAATGCCGGTGCTGCACGATTTGCTCGGGGTATGAGCCGGGGAGTGCGGACCTGATTGCCTCTGACAACCACAACGCAGAACGAAGGAGACAGTAATGAAAAGGAAGACACTCGCGCGGTTCACGTCAATCTGTTTTGCGGCAGCCGCAGGCGTCGCATTGACGGCGGGCAGCGCGCGGGCTGCCGACGATGCAGTGAAGATCGGTTTCATCACGGACATGTCGGGTCTTTACGCCGACATCGACGGGCAGGGCGGTCTCGAAGCGATCCGCATGGCAGTGGCCGATTTCGGCGGCAAGGTGAACGGCAAGCCGATCCAGGTCGTCTATGCCGACCACCAGAACAAGGCGGATATTGCAGCGTCGCGCGCGCGTGAATGGTTCGACCGCGATGGCGTCGACATGCTGGTGGGCGGCACGAACTCGGCAACGGGTCTGTCGATGAACCAGGTCGCGGGCGAAAAGCACAAGGTCTACATCAGCATCGGCGCAGGCGCCGATACGCTGACCAACGAGCAATGCACGCCGTACACGGTCCACTATGCGTACGACACGACGGCGCTCGCCAAGGGCACCGGTTCGGCCGTGACGAAGCAGGGCGGCAAGACGTGGTACTTCCTGACGGCTGACTACGCGTTCGGCAAGGCGCTGGAAAAGAACACCGCCGACGTCGTCAAGGCGAACGGCGGCCAGGTGCTGGGCGAAGTGCGTCACCCGTTGTCGGCATCGGACTTCTCGTCGTTCCTGTTGCAGGCGCAAGCGTCGAAGGCCCAGATTCTCGGCCTCGCGAACGCGGGCGGCGACACGATCAACTCGATCAAGGCCGCGAAGGAATTCGGCGTCACGAAGACGATGAAGCTCGCGGCACTGCTGGTCTTCATCAACGACATCCACAGCCTGGGCCTCGAAACGACGCAAAACCTCGTGCTCACGGACAGCTGGTACTGGAACAAGGACGCCACGACGCGCAAGTGGTCGCAGCGTTACTTCGACAAGATGAAGAAGATGCCGTCGAGCCTGCAGGCCGCCGACTACTCGGCAACGATGACATACCTGAACGCCGTGAAGGCGGTGGGTTCGACGGATGCCGACAAGGTGATGGCGCAACTGAAGAAGCAGAAGATCGACGACTTCTATGCGAAGGGCTACATCCGTCAGGACGGCAGCATGATCCACGACATGTACCTGATGCAGGTGAAGACGCCGGCCGAGTCGAAAGAGCCGTGGGACTACTACAAGATCACCGCCACGATTCCGGGCGAGCAGGCGTTTACGACGAAGCAGGAAACGCGCTGCGCGCTGTGGAAATAAGCGGCGCCGAGGATCGCCTGCTGGTTCGTATCGTGTAGATACAGCGGGCGTCGATGTTCTGCGTGCTGGACGTGTCGGGTCTTCAGCTGATTGAAGATCCGGTGCGTGCATGCCGCTTTCACTTTGACGACGGCTTCAATGGATATCTTTGGCATTCCGCTACCGGCGATGCTCAGCCAGTTGCTGCTCGGTCTCGTGAACGGTTCGTTCTACGCGATCCTGAGTCTGGGTCTGGCCGTGATTTTCGGTCTGCTCAACGTGATCAACTTTGCGCACGGCGCGTTGTTCATGCTGGGCGCGATGCTCACGTGGATGGGCCTGTCGTATTTCAGTCTGCCGTACTGGGTGATGCTCGTGCTCGCGCCGATTCTTGTCGGGCTGTTCGGCATCGTGATCGAACGCTCGATGCTGCGCTGGCTGTACAAGCTCGATCACCTGTATGGATTGCTGCTCACGTTCGGACTCACGCTCGTCGTCGAAGGCGTGTTCCGTTCGATCTACGGCTCGTCCGGTCAACCGTATGACGTGCCGTCGGCGCTGTCGGGCGCGACCAATCTCGGCTTCATGTTCCTGCCGAACTACCGCGCGTGGGTGGTCGTCGCGTCGCTGATCGTCTGTTTTGCGACGTGGTTCGTGATCGAGAAGACGCGTTTGGGCGCGTATCTGCGCGCGGGCACGGAGAACCCGAAGCTCGTCGAAGCGTTCGGCGTGAACGTGCCGATGATGGTCACGCTCACGTATGGCTTCGGCGTCGCGCTGGCCGCGTTTGCGGGTGTGCTCGCAGCGCCCGTGATCCAGGTGTCGCCGCTGATGGGCCAGCCGATGATCATCACCGTGTTTGCCGTCGTCGTGATCGGCGGCATGGGCTCGATCATGGGCTCGATTCTCACGGGCCTGCTGCTCGGCGTGATCGAAGGGTTCACGCGCGTGTTCTATCCGGAAGCCTCGGCGACCGTGGTCTTCGTGATCATGGCGCTCGTGTTGCTCGTGCGTCCGGCGGGTCTCTTCGGCAAGGAAAAATGATGCAGAGAAAAGCGCTCTACGTTCTGCTGCTGCTCGCGCTCATCGCTGCGCCGTTCGTCGGCGCGTATCCCGTGTTCGTGATGAAGGTGCTGTGCTTCGCGCTGTTCGCGGCCGCGTTCAATCTGTTGATCGGCTATACGGGTTTGCTGTCGTTCGGTCACGCGATGTTCCTCGCGACGGCCGGCTATGTCACCGGCTACGCGATCCAGACGCTCACGCTGTCGCCCGAACTCGGCGTCGTTGCCGGGACGGTCGCGGCAACGCTGCTCGGTCTTGTCGTCGGACTGTTCGCGATTCGTCGACAGGGCATCTACTTCGCGATGGTGACGCTCGCGCTCGCGCAGATGGTCTACTTTGTCTTTCTGCAGGCGCCGTTCACGCATGGCGAGGACGGTCTGCAAGGCGTGCCGCGCGGCAAGCTGTTCGGCGTGTTGAGTCTCTCGTCCGATCTGACGCTGTACTTCGTCGTGCTCGCGGTGATGGTGCTCGCGTTCCTGCTGATCGTGCGGATCGTGCATTCGCCGTTCGGGCAGGTGCTGATCGCGATCAAGGAAAGCGAGCCGCGTGCGATCTCGCTTGGCTATGATACGAACCGCTTCAAGCTGCTCGCGTTCATCCTGTCGGCGGGTCTGGCGGGCCTTGCAGGATCGCTTAAAGTGCTCGTGCTGGGCTTCGAGACGCTCGGCGATGCCTACTGGACGATGTCGGGTCTCGTCGTGCTGATGACGCTCGTAGGCGGCATGGGCACGCTCTTCGGTCCGCTGCTCGGCGCAGCGCTGATCGTCGCGCTGGAAGACCGGCTCGGCGATATCGGCGGCGGGTTGGCATCGATGACGGGCGTGGAGTGGTTCCGCTCTCTCGGAGAGTCAGCGACGATCGTGACAGGCCTCATTTTCATCGCGTGCGTGCTGGCGTTCAGGCGCGGTATCGTCGGCGAGATCGTGCAGCGGGTCAAACCGTTGCGCGCCTGAGTACGCTGCGAATTTGGTTCGCTATCCGAAGTAACGGCTTGCTGCTACGAAATGAGGCCAACACGGAGCGAAACTACAAGAACGTGCCCCAATTTTGTGCGGCACTGCACCACTAGGGTAAATGCTAGTTGCTCGCAAAGCTGCCCCCGTTTAATCTTCACACAGTTCTGATGCACCGAATTTTGCAGGTGGAGAACGAGGAGACATGAGGCACAAAAGTGCCCATACAAAAGCGCTGTTGGATTAGGTCCAACAGCGCTTTTTACTTTTCTGCTGTCCAAAGCCGTATTTTCAAGCGCTCATCGCGCGCCGCGCCACGTTGTAAATCTGGCGCTTTTCTTCCCGCCGCACACAGCGTTTTCCCCAAAGATTCAAAGCCTTCAAAGCGCTTGCCGCGCGTGGTATGCGTCCGCTACACTCGCCATTCGCCGACCATCGGGTCGGCATTTGGAATACTCGAATCAATTCGAACATCGGGGCAGAGGAGCGGAATGAAGTCGGCATTGCGGTGGATCAGCGCGGCACTCGTCGCGGCAGGCGTGTGCGCAACCTATAGCGGCGCGGCAAGCGCGGATGTGAAGATCGGCATGACGGTGTCGGCGACGGGTCCAGCGGCCTCGCTCGGCATTCCGGAGAAGAACACCAGCGCGCTTCTGCCGAAGGAAATCGCGGGCCAGAAGATCGACTACATCGTGCTCGACGACGCGACGGATTCGACGCAAGCCGTCAAGAACGCGCGCAAGCTCACCAGCGAAGATCACGTCGACGCAATGATCGGCTCGACCGTCGTGCCGAATTCGCTCGCGATGATCGACATCGCCAATGAAACGCAAACGCCGATGATCTCGATGGCTGCGGCGGCATCGATCGTCGAACCGATGGATGCGAAGCGTTCGTGGGTCTTCAAGACTCCGCAGAACGACATCCTGATGGCGACGGCTATCGCGCAACACATGTCCAATCACGGCGTGAAGACGGTGGCCTTCATCGGCTTCTCGGACGCATACGGCGAAAGCTGGTTCAAGGAATTCACCAAGGCCGCCGATCTCAAGAAGATCAAGGTCGTCGCGAATGAACGTTTCGCGCGAAACGATGCGTCGGTGACGGGCCAGGTGCTCAAGATGATGTCGCAGAACCCGGATGCCGTGCTGATCGCCGGCGCGGGCACGCCGGCCGCGCTGCCGGAGAAGACGCTGCGCGAACGCGGCTACAAGGGCAAGTACTATCAGACGCACGGCGTCGCGAATAACGATTTCCTGCGCGTGTGCGGCAAGGATTGCGAAGGCACGTATCTGCCCGCAGGTCCGCTGCTCGTCGCGGATCAATTGCCCGATTCGAATCCTGTGAAGAAGGCTTCGCTCGCGTACAAGCATGCGTATGAAGGCGCGAATGGCGCAGGTTCGATTTCGACGTTCGGTGGTCACGCGTGGGACGCTGGCCTGCTGCTGCAACATGCGATTCCTCTTGCGCTGAAGAAGGGCCAGCCGGGTACGCCGCAATTCCGTGAAGCACTGCGTGCAGCCCTTGAAGGCACGAAAGATCTGCCGGGCTCGCACGGCATCTTCAACATGAGCGCGAACGATCACGCGGGCCTCGATCAGCGGGCACGCGTGATGGTGCAAATCGTCGACGGCAAATGGAAGCTTGCTTCCGATTAAGCGAGGCGAATTAACGCATCCGAATTAACAAAAAAGACGCGAGCAGTTGACGCGTCTTTTTTATTGCATGCGAGATGTCTGAATAAGGTTGCAGAAGGGAGATCACTAAAGCGGTAGGGCCTGCGTTTGACGCAATTGCAACGAGCAGGGAAAACCATGCTTGGCAGGCTTATACCCGATAACTAGATTCAGTTACCCGGTTCTCGAACTGGATTACGACACGCATTTAAAGCGTTTGGAGACAAGCAAATGAAAAAGACAAAACTGTGGGTCCGTACTGCGATCGCGATGGCGCTCGTGTGCGGAACGAGTGCAGCGATCGCGCAGGTGAAGATCGGCGTCACGCTGTCGACGACGGGGCCCGCTGCATCGCTCGGTATCCCTGAGAAGAACACTATTGCACTGTTGCCGAAGGAGATCGCAGGCAAGAGCGTGCAGTACATCGTGCTCGACGATGCATCCGACACGAGCCGCGCCGTGCAGAACACGCGCAAGCTGATCGACGAAGATCACGTCGATGCGATCATCGGTTCGACGGTCACGCCGAATTCGCTCGCGATGCTCGATCCCATTTCCGAAGGCAAGACGCCGATGATCTCGCTCGCGGCGTCTGCGGCCATCATTTCGCCGATGGACGCGAAGCGTTCGTGGGCATTCAAGACGCCGCAGAACGACGGCCTCATGGCCGATGCAATCGCCGAGTACATGGAGAAGCACGGCGTGAAGTCGGTCGCGTTCATCGGCTTCGCGGATGCGTATGGCGAGAACTGGTACAACGTGTTCAGCAAGGCAGCGGAAGCGCATCATCTGAAGCTCGTCGCGAATGAGCGCTATAACCGTACCGATGCATCGGTGACGGGGCAGGTGCTGAAGATCGCTGCATCGAATCCGGATGCGGTGCTGATCGCCGGTTCGGGCACGCCGTCGGCGCTGCCTGCGAAGGCGCTCAAGGAGCGCGGCTACAAGGGCAAGATCTATCAGACGCACGGCGTCGCGAACAACGACTTCCTGCGTGTGTGCGGCAAGGACTGCGAAGGCGAATTGCTGCCCGCAGGCCCGATTCTCGTCGCCGATCAGCTGCCGGATTCGAACCCTGTGAAGAAGTCGTCGCTGGCCTACAAGAACGCATATGAGAAGGCCTATGGCGCAGGTTCTGTGGCGACGTTCGGCGGTCACGCATGGGATGCAGGCCAGATGCTCCAGCGCGCGATTCCCGAGGCGCTGAAGAAGGGCCAGCCGGGTACGGAAGCGTTCCGCGTCGCATTGCGCGAGGCACTCGAGAACGTCAAGGACTTGCCACTCTCGCACGGCATCATGAACATCACGACCACCGATCACAACGGTCTCGACAAGCGCGCACGCGTGATCGTCGAGATCTCGGATGGCAAGTGGAAACTCCAAAACGACTAAGAAGGTACGCGCCTCTCGCGCAAGGCGTGGCGACGAGCGTATGAGAAAGCTCTTAAGCCGCGCTGGCAATTCTGATCGATAACAATGGCAAGCTCTGCCGCGCCGTATCTTAGGCGCGGCAGTTGTTTTATGTGTTTCGGCTTCGCTTCGTGGCTGGCAGATGTTCGGCCGGCTCTCACTGTCTCTAAGTTTCGATTTCGACGTTTCAGGACGAGGAAGTATGGATCTATCAATTGCGGCGATCCTCGCGCAGGACGGCATCACGACCGGCGCGATCTACGCATTGCTCGCGCTTGCGTTGGTGCTGGTGTTCTCCGTGACGCGCGCCATTTTCATCCCGCAAGGGGAGTTCGTTTCGTACGGCGCGCTGACGCTCGCGGCCTTGCAGACGCAGAAGTTTCCGGCGACGTGCTGGCTGCTGATGGCGATGGGGCTCGCGTGCTTCGTCGTCGACGTGGTCGCTATGGCGCGGCATCCGGAGCGGCGGCGTCACGCGGCGCGCACGCTCGTGACGCTGGTCGGCAAGTATCTGCTGTTTCCGATCGCCGTCTATGCCGTCACGCGTGGCGTCTTCATGCAACCGCTGCCGATGGTCGCGCAGATCGCGCTGACGCTGCTGATCGTCGTGCCGATGGGGCCGTTCGTCTATCGCCTCGCCTACGAGCCGGTTGCCGAAGCGACGACGCTGTTGCTGCTGATCGTGTCCGTCGCCGTGCACTTCGCGATGGTTGGACTCGGGCTCGTGATGTTCGGCGCGGAAGGCTCGCGCACCAACGCCTTCACCGATTCCACGTTCAACATCGGCAGCCTGTCGATCTCGGGACAGAGCGTGTGGGTGATCGGCGTGGCCATCGTGATGATCGGCGTGCTGTACGTGTACTTCGATCGCTCGATCTCCGGCAAGGCGCTGCGCGCGACGTCGGTGAACCGGCTTGGCGCACGGCTCGTCGGTATCGGCACGACGCAGGCGGGGCGGCTCGCGTTCACGCTCGCAGCAGGCCTCGGCGTGCTGTGCGGGATCCTCGTCGCGCCGCTGACGACCATCTATTACGACTCGGGCTTCCTGATCGGTCTGAAGGGCTTCGTGGGGGCGATTATCGGCGGGCTGGTCAGCTATCCGCTGGCGGCTGCGGGATCGATCCTCGTTGGTCTGCTGGAGTCGTATTCGTCGTTCTGGGCCAGCTCGTATAAGGAAGTGATCGTGTTCACGCTGATCATCCCCGTGCTGCTCTGGCGGAGTCTCGCCAGCCCGCACGCGGAAGAAGAGGAGGAGTGACGCGATGAACCGCATCATGAAAAACAAGTTCTTCTGGATTTTCCTCGTCGTGATGTTCGCGCTGCCCGTGCTGCCGCAGCCGATCCGCGTGCCTGAATACTGGGTGACGCTGCTCAACTACATCGGGCTGTATTCGATCGTGGCGATCGGGCTCGTGCTGCTGACGGGTATCGGCGGAATGACGAGCTTCGGGCAGGCCGCTTTCGTCGGCGTCGGCGCCTATACGACCGCGTATATGACGACGCAGCTCGGCGTGTCACCTTGGCTTGCACTGATCGCCGGCGTCGTGCTGACGGCCCTGATAGCGCTGCTGTTAGGCGCCGTCACGATGCGGCTGTCCGGGCACTTCCTGCCGCTGGGGACGATCGCGTGGGGCCTCGCGCTGTTCTTCCTGTTTGGCAACATGGAGATGCTCGGCAAGTACGACGGCATCAACGGCATTCCGGTGTTGAACGTGCTCGGCATCAATCTGGAGTCCGGCCGACATATCTACTACCTGATCTGGGTCGTCGTACTCGTCGCTGTCGTGTCTGTTCAAAACTTGCTTAATAGCCGGCCGGGGCGGGCGATTCGCGCGCTGCGCGGCGGCGGGCTGATGGCGGAAGCGATGGGCGTGAATACGGCGTGGATGCGCGTCGTGATTTTCGTCTATGCAGCGGTGCTGGCGGCGATTTCGGGCTTTCTCTACGCGCATCTGCAGCGTGCGGTGAACCCGACGCCGTTCGGCCTCAATCACGGTATCGAGTTTCTGTTCATGGCGGTGGTCGGCGGCGTGGCGCACGTGTGGGGCGCGGTGCTGGGCGCGGCGATCCTGACCGTGTTGCAGGACTATTTGCAGACGCTGCTGCCGAAGCTGCTGGGTGAGAACGGCAACTTCGAAATTATTGTCTTCGGCATTCTGATGGTGCTGCTGCTGCAATACGCACGGCAAGGCGTTTGGCCGTTCGTGGCACGCATCTTCCCGCGCGGCCCGCGTGCGCATGTGCCGGATCACGCCGATGCGTTGCCGCAGCGCAGCAAGCCTGCAACCGGCGAGTCGCTGCTCGTCGTCGACAAGGCGCGCAAGCAGTTCGGCGGACTTGTCGCCGTGAATGACGTCAGCTTCGAGGTGAAGGCGGGGCAGATTATCGGTTTGATCGGCCCGAACGGCGCCGGCAAATCGACGACGTTCAACCTGGTCACGGGCGTCCTGCAAGCGACCAGCGGCGCGATCTCGTTCCGCGGTGAGCGCATCGACGCGCTCAATTCACGTGAAATTGTTAAACGTGGCATCGGTCGGACGTTCCAGCACGTCAAATTGCTGCCAGGGATGACGGTGCTGGAGAACGTCGCGATTGGCGCGCACCTGCGCGGTCATGCGGGCGTATGGCGCAGCGTGGCGCGTCTGAACGCGGCGGAGGAAGCGCGTCTGATGGCGGAAGCGGCGCGGCAGATTCGCCGGGTAGGTCTCGAAGAGCATATGTACGACGAGGCAGGCAGTCTCGCGCTTGGCAAGCAGCGGATTCTGGAAATTGCGCGGGCACTGTGCTGCGATCCGACGCTACTGTTGCTCGACGAACCGGCGGCCGGTTTGCGTTATCAGGAGAAGCAGCAGCTTGCGACGCTCCTGCGCAAGCTCCGCGAGGAAGGCATGAGCGTATTGCTCGTCGAGCACGATATGGATTTCGTGATGAATCTGACGGATCGGCTGGTGGTGATGGAGTTTGGGACGCGAATTGCGGAAGGTTTGCCACAGGACGTGCAGAACGATCCCGCGGTGCTGGAAGCCTATCTGGGTGGGGTGGAGTGATGGCAGATCAGACAACGGCATCGCCGATTCTCGAAGTGAGCAGCCTTTCCGTCCGCTACGGGAAGGTCGAAGCGTTGCACGGCGCGAAGATTGCGGTGCGCCCGGGGCAGATCGTCTCTGTCATTGGTCCGAATGGCGCCGGCAAGTCGACGCTGCTCAACGCGATCATGGGTGCGTTGCCGGTGACCGGACACGCGAAGGGCGCGATCATGTATCGCGATGAAGACGTGAGCCACGTGCCCGTCGAAAAGCGTGTCGCGCGCGGCATGTGCCTCGTGCCGGAGAAACGCGAGTTGTTTGCCGCGATGACGGTCGAAGACAACCTGATTCTCGGCGCGTATCGGCGCAAGCGGGCTGGGGAGCGCAACTTTCTCGACCAGCTGGAGCCCGTTTTCCAGTTGTTTCCGAGGCTGAAGGAGCGCCGCAAGCAGGCGGCGGGAACGCTGTCCGGCGGAGAACGGCAGATGCTGGCAGTCGGCCGGGCGCTGATGGGCAAGCCGGACCTGCTGATGCTTGATGAACCGAGCTTGGGCTTGGCGCCTTTGATCGTGAAGGAGATTTTTCACATCATTAGCGCGCTGCGGCAGACAGGCGTTGCCACGCTGTTGATCGAACAGAATGCGCGCGCCGCACTGCAGATTTCGGACTATGGCTATGTTCTCGAGACCGGTGAGCTGGCGCTGGAAGGGGAGGCCAATGCGCTGGCGCAAAACCCGCGTGTGATCGAAACCTATCTGGGGCTGACGAAGAAAGTCGCGTAGTCGAAGGATCTTCTGGCGGTTTAGCTGTCAAACGAGCGGCGTGTTTCACGTGAAACACGCCGCTTTTTTTTGTCTTATGCCGATCGGACGGAATTCGGGCCGAAAGCGAACCCGCTATAATTTCGCCCATACTTTTTCTTTTTTAGGCTCACGCTGGATCCTGCGTGAGATCCGCGATGCTTTATCCCACAGAGTTTGACGTAATCGTCGTTGGCGGCGGTCATGCCGGCACGGAAGCCGCACTGGCGTCCGCGCGCATGGGCAACAAGACCCTCTTGCTGACCCACAATATCGAAACCCTCGGCCAGATGAGCTGCAATCCGTCGATTGGCGGCATTGGCAAAGGCCATCTGGTGAAGGAAGTCGACGCGCTTGGCGGCGCGATGGCGGCTGCCACCGATGAAGGCGGCATCCAGTTCCGCATCCTGAATTCGTCGAAGGGGCCTGCTGTTCGGGCCACGCGCGCTCAGGCTGACCGCATTCTGTACAAGGCGGCAATCCGTCACCGGCTCGAAAATCAGCCGAATCTTTGGCTTTTCCAGCAATCCGTCGATGATTTGATGGTCGAAGGCGACCGTGTCGTCGGTGCTGTGACGCAGGTTGGCGTGCGATTCCGCTCGCGTGCGGTGGTTTTGACCGCTGGCACGTTCCTCGATGGAAAGATCCACGTCGGCCTGAACAACTACACGGGCGGACGGGCAGGGGATCCTGCGGCCGTGTCACTGTCGGCACGCCTGAAGGAGTTGAAGCTCCCGCAAGGGCGCCTGAAGACGGGGACGCCGCCGCGAATCGACGGACGCACGATCGATTTCTCGAAGCTCGAAGAGCAGCCGGGCGATCTCGATCCGATCCCGGTTTTCTCGTTCCTCGGTCGAGTCGAACAGCATCCGCGACAGGTTCCGTGCTGGGTCACGCACACCAACGCTCAGACGCACGACATCATCCGCAGCGGTTTGGACCGCTCGCCGATGTACACGGGCGTTATCGAGGGCGTTGGACCGCGTTACTGCCCATCGATCGAAGACAAGATTCATCGCTTCGCATCCAAGGAATCACACCAGATCTTCCTGGAGCCGGAAGGGCTGACCACCAACGAGTTCTACCCGAACGGTATCTCGACGAGCCTGCCTTTTGATGTCCAGCTGGAGCTGGTGCGTTCGATGGTCGGTCTGGAGCATGCGCACATCCTGCGTCCCGGCTACGCGATCGAGTACGACTACTTCGATCCGCGCGGATTGAAGGCGTCGTTGGAGACGAAGGTGATCAACGGCCTGTTCTTTGCCGGCCAGATCAACGGAACCACGGGTTACGAAGAAGCGGCTGCGCAAGGCTTGCTGGCAGGTATCAACGCCGGTTTGTACGTCCAGGGCAAGGACGCGTGGTGCCCGCGCCGCGATCAGGCGTATCTGGGCGTGCTGGTGGACGATCTGGTGACGCGCGGTGTTTCGGAGCCGTATCGCATGTTCACCAGCCGTGCGGAATACCGCTTGAGCCTGCGTGAGGACAACGCAGACATGCGTCTGACGGAGATTGGTCGTGAGCTGGGTGTGGTCGACGATGTCCGCTGGGACGCGTTCAGCCGCAAGCGCGACGCTGTTTCACGTGAAACAGAGCGACTGCGGACGACTTGGGTGAATCCGAAGACGCTTTCGTCTGAGGAAGCGACTGCTTTGCTCGGCAAACCGATCGACCACGAATACAGCCTCGCCGACCTTTTGCGGCGCCCCGGCGTGTCCTACGACGGCGTTTGCGCGTTGCGCGAAGGCACCTGCGGGCCCGCTGAAACGCTTGCGGACGACGATGTGCTGCTGGCGCAGATCAAGGAGCAGATCGAGATCGGCGTCAAATATCAGGGGTATATCGAGCGACAAGCAGGGGAGATCGAGCGCAACGAAGCACACGAGAACACCCGGCTGCCGGAAAATCTCGATTACGCCGAAGTGCGCGGATTGTCGTTCGAAGCACGCCAGAAGCTGACGCAATTCCGGCCGGAAACGATCGGGCAGGCGTCGCGCATTTCGGGCATTACACCGGCCGCGATCTCGCTGTTGATGGTCCATCTGAAGCGCGGTCTCGGCCGACGCGCGCAGAAACCCGCGGATGCTGGCACCGACAACTCGCCGGTGGCTCAATGACGGCGCGTTCCAACACGGCGGCGGGGCGGGATGCGCTCGCCGGTCTGCTGGACGAAGGCCTGCGTGAGTTGGGCATCGACCTGAGCCCGGAGCAAAAGGCCAAACTGCTCGACTACGTTGCATTGCTGGCGAAATGGAACGCCGTCTACAACCTGACGGCGATCCGCGATCCGCGGCAAATGCTGATTCAGCACATTCTGGATTCCCTTTCGATCGTTCCGCATCTGGCTGCGCTCGGGCCTGCCTCGGCGCTGGATGTCGGCTCGGGCGGTGGATTGCCCGGTATCGTGCTGGCGATCGTATTCCCGGAATGGTCGATCACGGTCAACGACATCGTGCAGAAGAAATCGGCCTTCCAGTCGCAGGCCAAGGCGGAACTTGGTCTGACGAATCTGTTTGTGGTGACCGGCCGCGTCGAAAGTCTGCAGCCGGGCGTCGAGATTCCAGAAAAGTTTGATGTGATCGTCTCGCGCGCATTCGCAGAACTCGCGGATTTCGTTACACTGGCCCGTCACCTCGTTGCGGACAACGGCGCGATCTGGGCGATGAAGGGTGTTCGACCGGATGGGGAAATCGAGCGCTTGCCGGAAGGCGCGCACGTCAAGCAGGTGATTCGTCTCAAAGTGCCATCGCTGGAAGCCGAACGGCATCTGGTCGAAGTCACGGTAGGCTGAATACCAATCGGGATTTCATTAAACAGGCTGCAAAGGGACACCTAAAAGATGGCAAAAATCTTCTGCGTTGCGAACCAGAAGGGGGGAGTCGGCAAAACGACGACCGCGGTCAATCTCGCCGCGAGCCTCGCATCGCAGGGACAGCGGGTTCTGCTCATCGATCTCGATCCTCAAGGCAACGCCACGATGGGCAGCGGCATCGATAAGGCCGCCTGCGAGAACACGGTGTACGAAGTGCTGGTCGACGGTGTGTCGGTCGCCGATGCACGCGTCAAGCCGGAATCCGTTTCCTATGACGTGTTGCCAGCCAATCGCGAACTGGCGGGCGCCGAAGTCGAACTCGTTAGCATGGAAAACCGCGAGCGACAGCTCAGAGAAGCGCTCGCGCACGTCGTGCAAGACTACGACTTCGTCCTGATCGACTGTCCTCCCGCGCTCTCGCTGCTCACGCTCAACGGCCTGTGTGCCGCGCATGGCGTCGTGATTCCGATGCAATGCGAATACTTCGCGCTTGAAGGCCTGTCGGACCTCGTCAATACCATCAAGCAGGTTCACGCCAATCTGAATCGCGACCTGAAGGTAATCGGCTTGCTGCGCGTGATGTTCGATCCGCGCATCACGCTGCAACAGCAGGTATCGGATCAATTGAAAGAGCATTTTGGCGACAAGGTGTTCGACGTCGTCATTCCGCGGAACGTGCGACTTGCCGAGGCGCCGAGTTATGGCTTGCCGGGCGTCGTGTTCGACCGCGCGTCGCGCGGCGCGCAGGCTTATGTGCAGTTCGGCGCCGAAATGATTGAACGGGTGCGTGCGCTATGACGCAGCGACTATCATCCAAAGCCGATCGAGGAACCACGATGAACGCAGTAGCACGGAAGAAAGGGTTGGGCAGGGGGCTGGAAGCGCTGCTCGGCGGAAGCGCGGACATCACGGAAGCGGTAAAGATCGACGGCGCGCCGCACACGCTGCCGCTCGACAAGATGCAGGCGGGCAAGTACCAGCCGCGCACGCGCATGGACGAGGGCGCGCTGCAGGAGCTGGCGGCCAGCATCCGCGCGCAAGGCTTGATGCAGCCGATTCTCGTGCGGCCCGTTTCACCGGAAAAATTCGAGATCATCGCCGGCGAGCGGCGCTTTCGCGCGGCGCGTCTGGCGGGTCTCGACGAAGTGCCCGTGCTGGTGCGCGATGTGCCCGATCAGGCTGCGGCCGCGATGGCGCTCATCGAGAACATCCAGCGCGAGGATCTGAACCCGCTCGAAGAGGCGCAAGGCATCCAGCGTTTGCTCGACGAGTTCAGCTTCACGCATGAACAGGCGGCTGAATCGGTTGGACGCTCGCGCAGCGCGGTGTCGAATCTGCTGCGTCTGTTGAACCTGGCTTCGCCCGTGCAGACGATGCTGCTCGCCGGCGACCTCGACATGGGCCATGCGCGCGCGCTGCTCGCCGTCGATGCCGCCACGCAGATCACGCTCGCCAATCAGGTGATCAACAAACGGATGTCCGTCCGCGAAACGGAAAAACTGGTCACGACGACGACGAAGGCTGCGCCCGCCGTGAAAGCGAAAGCGAACAACGACGGCGGCCGCGATACGCGCCGGCTCGAAGAGGAGCTGTCCGATCTGCTCGCCGCAACGGTGAAGATCAAGCTCGGTCGACGCGGGCGAGGCCAGGTGCAGGTCGATTTCGGCGACCTCGACGCGCTCGAAGGCATTCTCGCCCGCCTGCGAGGCAACACGACGACGGCATAAGAAGCTTCCCGATGCCGGCTGCCGAGCGAACGCTAAAACCTAATCGAAACCTGCTGCGCACGATCACTCACTATGTGGCGAAAGAGCCGGTGCTTACCGTGCTCGTCGCTGCATTGATCGCGCTGCAGGTTTTTCATCCGCGTCCATTCACATCGCTGCCTGCGCTGGTCGACTGGCAAACAGTGATGACGCTCGCGGGACTTCTGATTTTGACGAAGGCCGTCGAATATTCAGGATTCCTGATGTGGCTTGCGCATCGCGTCGTCCATCGCATTCGATCGCAGCGCGCGCTTGCCTATTTGCTGATCGGGTTGGCGGCCGCGCTGTCCACATTGCTGACCAACGATGTCGCGCTGTTCGTCGTTGTGCCGCTCGCGTTGTCGCTGAACGAGTTGACGCCGCTGCCACTCAAGCGGCTCGTCATTTTCATCGCAATCGCGGTGAATGCCGGTTCGATACTCACCCCGCTGGGCAATCCTCAAAATCTGTTTCTCTGGCAGACGAGTGGTGTCTCGTTCGGCGGATTCGTGGTCGCGCTCGCGCCGTTGTGCCTTGTGCTGATGGTCATGCTGTATGTGTTGGCCGCGGTGTCGTTCAAACGCATCGAGCTGGATCTGTCCAAAGACACCGAACCGCATCCTGTCGATCGGCCGTTACTTGGCGTCGCGGCCATACTGTTTGCTGCATTCGTCCTGCTCGCCGATGCGCATCGCGCAGGCATCGGACTGATCGGCGTCGCCCTCGGATTTATCTTCTGGCGTCCGCGCATTGTTCTGAAGATCGACTGGCTTTTGCTGCTGATCTTCGTGTTCATGTTCATTGTGTTGAGAAGTGTCGCAGCGTTGCCTTGGGTGCATGACGCCATCGGGCAGTTGCATCTCGCGACGCCGTTGCGCGCCTATGCGGCGGGCGCCGTGCTCTCGCAGGTCATCAGCAATGTCCCCGCGGCCATCATGCTGGCCGAATTCTCGAAGGATTGGCGAGCGCTCGCGTTTGGGGTGAGCGTCGGCGGATTCGGTTTCGCGATCGGTTCGCTCGCGAATCTGATTGCAATGAGGCTGTCAGGAGAGCGCGGCATGTGGACGCAGTTTCACCTGTTTTCGGTGCCGTTTTGGGTCGTCGGCGGCGTGATCGGCGGGTGGTTGCTGTTGCATTTTTGACACTTGTGCGGACGACGAAAATGCGCATTGAAACGCGTCGTCATAGCACAGTCCGGCACCCATTTCCCGGTCTCCCGCGACCGCCTTACATTTCTCGTCCGATGCCCTGAAAATAGGCATTTTCCCGTATCCTGAAGTGACGTTTCATGCCGGTTATTGACCGGGCTAAAGTCTTGAATTGCCTGCAACTATCGCTTACAATCGCCCGGATTTATTTGCTAGGCAATCCCGTAAGCGGTGCGAAAGCTCGCGGGCTGAACAGGACTCTGCGGAACCACTGCGATGGCGGTCAAAGCGTCGAACCAAACGCCGCAACAACGGCACGACGAACACCGCGACAATCGCACCGGTTCGCGAACTCCCGACGATCAGCGCGCAGCGCATGACGACTCATGGGATGCCGAGCAGCAAGATAACAATATCGTTCCGCTCACGCGGGCTGAGGCCGAAAAGCTGTTTGGCCCGAATGTGAGTCGTCCATCGCGCGTTACACCGTTCAAGGTCGTAGTCGCGCAAATGGTTTTGTCCCTGGGTGCGACGCTGTTGTGGTGGCTGTTCTACAAGCCGCCGGGCGATGCTGCGCTGTCCGCCTTCCTGGGAGGAGCGATTTGCTGGGTGCCGAGCGCATTGTTCGCGGCACGTCTTAAGAAGTTGAGCGGCGCCGAAACGGCGATGAGCTGGATGATCGGCGAAGCGCTCAAGATGGGGACAACGATTGCGATGTTTACTGCCATCGCATTCTGGTATCACGACGTACGGTGGATTCCGTTGCTCGTCACGTACCTCATCGCTCTCAAGACGTACTGGATCGCGCTCGCCTGGCGTTGAAGCAAGCGAGACACTAGGCTGACGCAAGGCGTCAGCAACGAGGCGCGCGGGTTGGACAGAGACCCGCGCTGGCGTGTTCCCGCAAGACAGTATTGCGGCGGGAGCGGCCCGGAAGATTTTCGACAATTTGGGTGGCATTAACGATATGGCAGCTAGCGAAGGAACGCGCGCTCTGGATCCGTCCGAGTACATTGCGCACCACTTGCAGAACTTTTCCACCGCTCATCAGACGTCGATTTTCGACATCCACGTCTGGAATCTCGATACGCTCTTCTGGTCGATCGTATGCGGTCTCGTCACCATCTTCATTTTGCGTCTCGCTGCACGTAAGGCGACGTCCGGCGTGCCGGGCCGTTTCCAGTGCGCGATCGAAATGCTCGTCGAAATGGTCGAGGATCAATCGAAGTCGATGATCCACGGCAACCGCGCATTCATCGCACCGCTCGCGCTGACCGTGTTCGTCTGGGTCGCGCTCATGAACGCTCTCGACTTTCTCCCCGTCGACCTGCCGGGCCGCGTGATCGACGTGCTCGGTCTGTCGGGCGTCATCTCGCACCACCGCATCGTTCCGACGGCCGACCTGAACGGCACGCTCGGCATCGCACTCGGCGTGTTCGTGCTGATGATTTACTACAACTTCAAGATCAAGGGCGCCGGCGGCTTCGTGCACGAACTGCTGTCCGCTCCGTTCGGCGCGCATCCGCTGCTGTGGATCCCGAACCTTGCACTGAACATCATCGAGTTCGTCGCGAAGACGGTCTCCCTCGGCATGCGGCTGTTCGGCAACATGTACGCGGGCGAACTGCTGTTCCTGCTGATTGCCCTGCTTGGCAGCATCTGGAACTTCGGTGCGGACACGACGGTGCTTGGCTTCATCGGCCACGTGATCGCAGGCAGCGTGTGGGCGATCTTCCACATCCTGATCGTGCTGCTGCAGGCGTTCATTTTCATGATGCTGACGCTGGTGTACATCGGCCAGGCACACGACACCCACTAACCCGGCGCGTCGTAGAAAGAATCAGAGTTTCAAGAATCGTAGTTTTTTAAATCCCAGTTCCAAAAAGACTTTTCACAAGGAGTGATCATGCAAGCTTTCATCGCCAACATCCAGGGTCTGACCGCCATCGGTATCGGCATCATCATCGGCCTGGGTGCTATCGGCGCCTGTATCGGTATCGGTCTGATGGGCGGCAAGTACATCGAAGCATGCGCTCGCCAGCCGGAACTGATGAACCCGCTGCAAACCAAGATGTTCCTGCTGGCTGGTCTGATCGACGCGGCGTTCCTGATTGGCGTTGGTGTGGCAATGCTGTTTGCGTTCGCGAACCCGCTGCTGTCGAAGCTGGCAGGCTGAGGTTCCTCGGAAGTGCGCGCCTGACCTATAACTGGTAAGGGCGCAAAGCGGAACGGGCACTAAGGCGCTGATCGAGCACTGTCGATGAGCGCCTTGCCGTTTCCCCCTCCGATCAAGCAACGTTTAAGGAAACACCGTGAATCTCAACGCAACCCTGTTTGCGCAAATGGTCGTGTTCCTGATCCTCGCGTGGTTCACGATGAAGTTCGTGTGGCCGCCGCTGATCAACGCCCTCGACGAGCGCTCGAAGAAGATCGCTGACGGTCTTTCGGCCGCTGAAAAGGGCAAGCTGGAACTCGAAGCCGCGCACAAGCGCGTCGACCAGGAACTCTCGCAGGCTCGCAACGAAGGCCAGCAGCGTATCGCTGACGCCGAAAAGCGTGCCGTCGCGGTCGCCGACGAAATCAAGGCACAGGCTCAAGCCGAAGCTGCGCGCATCATCGCTCAGGCAAAGGCTGACGCCGACCAGCAGATCGTGAAGGCGCGCGAAGCGCTGCGTGGCGAAGTCGCCGCGCTCGCCGTGAAGGGTGCCGAACAGATCCTGAAGCGCGAAGTCGACCAGGCGGCTCACGCCGACCTGCTGAATCAACTCAAAGCCGAGCTCTGATCATGGCCGAACTTGCAACCATCGCCCGTCCGTACGCAGAAGCGCTGTTTGGCGTGGCCGAAGCTGGTGACATCGCCGCGTGGTCCGAATTCGTGCAGGAGCTGGCACAGGTTGCGCGTCTGCCCGAAGTGCTGTCGATTGCCTCGAGCCCGAAAGTCAACCGTGCCCAGATCAGCGACCTGCTGCTGGCCGCGGTGAAATCGCCGCTCAAGGACAATGCGCAAGCGAAGAATCTGGTTCAGATGCTGGTCGACAATCATCGTCTGCCGCTTCTGCCGGAAATCGCCACGCAGTTCGAAGAGTTGAAGAACGCCCGCGAAGGTGCGGCCGATGCGTTGATCGTCAGCGCATTCCCCCTCGAAGGTGCGCAGCTGGACGGCCTCGTCGCAAGCCTCGAACGCAAATTCAAACGCAAGCTGAAGCCGACGGTCCAGGTGGACTCGTCGCTGATCGGCGGCGTTCGCGTGACGGTCGGCGACGAAGTGCTCGATACCTCGGTCCGCGCGCGGCTCGCCAGCATGCAGACGGCTCTGACCGCCTGAAGCCCTCACGTGGTTGTGGCGGCTGGCACGCAACAGAATTGACTATCAGGAGCGAATAATGCAACTCAATCCCTCTGAGATCAGCGAGCTGATCAAGAGCCGGATCCAGGGCCTTGAAGCGAGCGCAGACGTTCGCAACCAGGGCACCGTGATCTCCGTGACCGACGGTATCGTGCGTATCCACGGCCTGTCGGAAGTGATGCAGGGCGAAATGCTCGAATTCCCGGGCAACGTGTACGGCCTCGCGCTGAACCTCGAGCGCGACTCGGTCGGCGCCGTGATTCTGGGTGAGTACGAAACCATCTCGGAAGGCGACATCGTCAAGACGACGGGCCGCATTCTCGAAGTGCCGGTGGGTCCGGAGCTGATCGGCCGTGTGGTCGACGCACTGGGCAACCCGATCGACGGCAAGGGTCCCGTCAACGCGAAGATGACGGACGCGATCGAAAAGATCGCCCCGGGCGTGATCTGGCGTAAGTCGGTGTCGCAGCCGGTGCAAACGGGTCTGAAGTCGATCGACTCGATGGTGCCGATCGGCCGTGGCCAGCGCGAGCTGATCATCGGCGACCGCCAGTGCGGCAAGACGGCCGTCGCTGTCGACGCGATCATCAACCAGAAGGGCAAAGACCTGATCTGTATCTACGTCGCGATCGGCCAGAAGGCTTCGTCGATCATGAACGTGGTTCGCAAGCTCGAAGAAACGGGCGCGATGGAATACACGATCGTCGTCGCCGCTTCGGCTTCGGAATCGGCAGCGATGCAGTACCTCGCACCGTACGCCGGCTGCACGATGGGCGAATACTTCCGCGACCGCGGCCAGGACGCCCTGATCGTTTATGACGACTTGACCAAGCAGGCTTGGGCATATCGCCAGATCTCGCTGCTGCTGCGCCGTCCGCCGGGCCGTGAAGCCTACCCGGGCGACGTGTTCTATCTGCACTCGCGTCTGCTGGAACGTGCTGCTCGCGTCTCGGAAGAGTACGTCGAGAAGTTCACGAACGGCGAAGTGAAGGGCAAGAGCGGCTCGCTGACGGCACTGCCCGTCATTGAAACGCAGGCAGGCGACGTTACGGCATTCGTTCCGACGAACGTGATCTCGATTACCGACGGCCAGATCTTCCTGGAAACCGACCTCTTCAACGCAGGTATCCGCCCGGCAATTAACGCCGGCGTGTCGGTGTCGCGCGTTGGTGGTGCGGCTCAGACGAAGGTCGTGAAGAAGCTGTCGGGCGGTATCCGTACCGACCTCGCACAGTACCGTGAACTGGCAGCGTTCGCGCAGTTCGCATCGGACCTCGACGAAGCAACCCGCAAGCAGCTCGAGCGCGGCCGCCGCGTGACGGAACTGCTGAAGCAGCCGCAGTATCAGCCGCTGCAAGTGTGGGAACTGTCGGTGTCGCTGTTCGCAGCGAACAACGGCTACCTCGACGATCTGGAAGTGTCGCAAGTTCTGGCCTTCGAAAAGGGCCTGCGCGATTTCCTGAAGTCGAAGCATGCTGACCTGGTCAAGCGCATCGAAGACAACAAAGACTTGTCGAAGGACGACGAAAGCGCGCTGCACGCCGCGATCAAGGACTTCAAGAAGTCGGGCGCTTATTGATCCGCGAGTGATCCGCAAGGCATAAACGGACCTTGAAGCAGCATGGGCGCGTGAAAGCGCATCTGTGCTGCTTCGATCAAGGAGCAAGCAATGGCTGGAATGAAGGAAATTCGCGGGAAGATCAAGAGCGTGCAAAACACGCGCAAGATCACGAAAGCGATGGAGATGGTGGCCGCATCGAAGATGCGCCGCGCTCAGGAGCGCATGCGCGCTGCTCGCCCGTACGCCGAAAAGGTCCGCGATATCGCTGCGCACATGAGCAGTGCGACGCCCGAGTACCGTCACCCGTTCATGGTGTCGAACGAAGGTGCGAAGTCGACGGGCTTCATCCTTGTCACGACTGACAAGGGTCTGTGCGGCGGTATGAACACGAACGTGCTGCGCGCTTCGCTCCAGAAGTTCAAGGAGCTGGAAGGTCAGGGCAAGACGGTCGAAGCGACGGCAATCGGCGGCAAGGGTCTGGGTTTCCTGAACCGTCTGCGCGCGAAGGTCGTGTCGAACGTCGTGCAACTGGGCGACACGCCGCACCTCGAGAAGCTGATCGGCGCGGTGAAGGTTCAGCTCGACATGTACTCGGAAGGCAAGGTCTCGGCTGTGTATCTCGCGTACACCCGCTTCGTCAACACGATGAAGCAGGAGCCGGTGATCGAGCAGCTGCTGCCGCTGTCGACGGAACAGTTCGAGCGCAAGGACGAGAGCGGTAGCCCGACGCCGAAAACGTCGTGGGACTACATCTACGAGCCGGACGCGCAGACCGTCGTCGACGAACTGCTGGTGCGTTATGTCGAAGCGCTGGTCTATCAGGCCGTCGCGGAGAACATGGCGTCGGAACAGTCGGCACGTATGGTCGCAATGAAGGCCGCTTCGGACAACGCGAAGACGGTCATCAACGAACTGCAGCTCGTGTACAACAAGAGCCGTCAGGCAGCGATCACGAAGGAACTGTCGGAAATCGTCGGTGGCGCCGCGGCAGTCTGACGCTGACGTCGACACGCGGAAGCGCCATCAGGCGAGTCCACCGGAACTGCGCCCTGCGCGAGTGAAGAATTGAGTATCTAAAGGAAAAGCGATGAGTACTACTGCTTTGGTAGAAGGCAAGATCGTACAGTGCATCGGCGCGGTGATCGACGTGGAATTCCCGCGTGAAACCATGCCGAAGGTTTACGACGCGCTCATTCTCGAAGGTTCGGAACTGACGCTCGAAGTCCAGCAACAGCTGGGCGACGGCGTTGTCCGTACCATCTGTCTGGGTTCGTCGGATGGTCTGCGCCGCGGCGTGATCGTCAAGAACACGGCGAAGCCGATCAGCGTGCCTGTCGGCAAGCCGACGCTCGGCCGCATCATGGACGTGCTGGGTCGTCCGATCGACGAAGCTGGCCCGATCACGAGCGAAACGACGCGTTCGATCCACCAGAAGGCTCCGGCGTTCGACGAACTGTCGCCGTCGACGGAACTGCTCGAAACGGGTATCAAGGTTATCGACCTGATCTGCCCGTTCGCAAAGGGCGGCAAGGTGGGTCTGTTCGGCGGTGCTGGCGTGGGCAAGACCGTCAACATGATGGAGCTCATCAACAACATCGCGAAGGAGCACGGCGGTTACTCCGTGTTCGCGGGCGTGGGCGAGCGTACCCGTGAAGGGAACGACTTCTATCACGAAATGAAGGACTCGAACGTTCTCGACAAGGTCGCGCTGGTGTACGGCCAGATGAACGAGCCGCCGGGCAACCGTCTGCGCGTCGCGCTGACGGGTCTGACGATGGCTGAGCACTTCCGTGACGAAGGCCTCGACGTTCTGTTCTTCGTCGACAACATCTACCGTTTCACGCTGGCCGGTACGGAAGTGTCGGCACTGCTGGGCCGTATGCCTTCCGCAGTGGGCTATCAGCCGACGCTGGCTGAAGAAATGGGCAAGCTGCAAGAGCGTATTACGTCGACGAAGACGGGCTCGATCACGTCGGTTCAGGCCGTGTACGTCCCTGCGGACGACTTGACGGACCCGTCGCCGGCTACGACCTTCGGCCACCTGGACGCAACCGTCGTTCTGTCGCGTGACATCGCTTCGCTGGGTATCTACCCGGCAGTGGACCCGCTCGATTCGACCTCGCGTCAGATCGACCCGCACGTGATCGGCGAAGAGCACTACAACATCACGCGTGGCGTTCAGCAGACGCTGCAGCGCTACAAGGAACTGCGCGACATTATCGCGATTCTGGGCATGGACGAACTGTCGCCGGAAGACAAGCTGTCGGTCGCGCGCGCTCGTAAGATCCAGCGTTTCCTGTCGCAGCCGTTCCACGTCGCTGAAGTGTTCACAGGCTCGCCGGGCAAGTACGTGCCGCTGAAGGAAACGATCCGTGGCTTCAAGATGATCGTCGACGGCGAGTGCGATCACCTGCCAGAGCAGGCGTTCTACATGGTCGGCACGATCGACGAAGCCTTCGAAAAGGCCAAGAAGATCCAGTAAAGGTTGGGTGTTTTGCGGCGGACTTTGGCTGAGTGGCCGAGGTCCGCGAACCACACTCACCTCAGGAGTCGACACATATGGCAACCATCAAGGTAGACGTCGTCAGCGCGGAAGAGCAGATCTTCTCGGGCGAGGCGAAGTTCGTTGCGCTCCCGGGCGAAGCGGGCGAACTCGGCATTCTGCCGGGCCACACGCCGCTCATCACGCGGATTCGTCCGGGTGCAGTGCGCATCGAATCGGAAAACGGCGAAGAAGAGTTCGTGTTCGTCGCCGGCGGCATTCTCGAAGTCCAACCGGGCGCAGTGACGGTTCTGGCCGACACGGCAATCCGCGGCAAGGATCTCGACGAAGCGAAGGCCGAGCAGGCTCGCAAGCGCGCAGAAGAAGCGCTGCAAAACACCGGCTCGAACCTCGAATACGCCACTGCGCAAGCGGAACTGGCGTATGCGACGGCTCAGCTGGCCGCGATCCAGCGTCTGCGCAAGCTGCGCGGACAGCAATAAGCAGCGCAATCGAAAGCAGCCCTCGTGGCTGCTTTTTTTATCGTCTACTTGACGTTTACGGAAAGGTCAGCAAAATCATACCGACGCCCGGAACAGCTAGAAAGCTGCGGGTAAGACTTGATGCCGGCTGAATCGGCGCCGGGGCACAATCGGTCGCAAAGTCATCTCAATACTCGGATTCACCTCTGGAGACAGGATCATGGCAACGCAAGCTGCAGGAGAGGGTGCACTCATCGAACCGAAAGGCGGACTCTCGTACGTGCGCGGTTCGACCGACGTGCCGCTCAGCGAGTCGACCGTCGGGCAGTTTCTCGTCGACACGGCAACGCGCTTTCCTGAGCGCCCCGCAGTGGTGTTCCGTGAGCAGGAAATTCGCTGGAATTGGCGGGAGTTTCAGCAAGAAGTCGATATTTTGGCAGCCGGTTTGCTGGAGTTGGGGATCGAGAAGGGCGATCGGGTCGGCATCTGGTCGCCGAATCGCGTCGAGTGGCTGATGACGCAGTTCGCCACGGCGCGCATTGGCGCTGTGCTCGTCAACATCAACCCCGCATATCGTCTCGCCGAGCTCGAATACGCGCTGAACAAGGTGAATTGCAAGGCGATCATCTCAGCGGAAAAATTCAAGTCGTCGATGTACCTGCAGATGCTTCAGGAACTGGCGCCGGAACTGGCGACGGCTACTCCAGGCGATCTGCACGCTGCACGCTTGCCCGATTTACGTATCGTGATCCGCATGTGCGACACCGAAACGCCTGGCATGCTGACGTTTTCGGATGTCGTCGAGCGCGGCCGTGCCGCGTTCGATCCCGCGAAACTCGACGCAATCGGCGCGACGCTCGATCCGAACGACCCGATCAACATCCAGTTCACGAGCGGCACGACCGGCAACCCGAAAGGCGCGACGCTGACGCACCGAAACGTGGTCAACAACGCGCGCTATATCGCGATGGCCATGCGGCTGACGGAAGAAGACTCGCTGTGCATTCCGGTGCCGCTGTATCACTGTTTCGGCATGGTGCTCGCGGTGTTGGCGTGCGTCTCCGTGGGCGCCGCGATGGTATTCCCGGGCGAAGCATTCGAGCCGGGCGCGACGCTACGAGCTGTCTCCGAAGAGAAGTGCACGGCACTGCACGGCGTGCCGACCATGTTCATCGCTGAACTCGATCACCCGGATTTTTCGACGTTCGATCTCACCCGCTTGCGCACGGGCATCATGGCGGGCTCGCCGTGTCCGATCGAAACGATGAAGCGCGTCGTCTCGCAAATGCACCTGGCGGAAATCACGATCGCTTACGGAATGACTGAGACGAGTCCCGTGTCCTTTCAAAGCTCGACAACCGATCCTTTGGACAAACGGACCACCACAGTCGGACGGATTCAGCCGCACCTGGAGGTGAAGGTGGTCGATCCGCTCGGCGAGATCGTGCCCGTCGGCGAAACGGGCGAACTCTGTACGCGCGGTTATTCCGTGATGAAGGGCTATTGGGGCGATGAAGCCAAGACGCGGGAAAGCATCGTCGATGGCTGGATGCATACCGGCGACCTCGCGACGATCGATGCCGATGGTTATTGCAACATTGTCGGTCGTCTGAAGGACATGCTGATTCGCGGCGGCGAAAATATCTATCCGCGCGAAATCGAGGAATTCCTGTTCCGCCACCCGAAAATTCAGAGTGCGCAGGTGTTCGGCGTGCCGGACGCGAAGTACGGCGAGGAGGTGTGCGCGTGGGTCGTGTTGCGCGCGGGCGAGTATCTGACGGCCGAAGAGGTGCAGGAATTCTGCCGAGGCCAGATCGCGCACTACAAGATTCCGAAATACATCCGTTTCGTCGACGAGCTGCCGATGACGGTGACGGGCAAAGTCCAGAAATTCGTGATGCGCGAGCGAATGATCGACGAGCTTCACCTGAAGGAAGACAAGACCGCCTGATTCACCGGTTTGGATCTTCCCGAAGCAAAACCAAAAACGCCGTGCGCATGTCACACGGCGTTTCGCTTTGAGAGGAAGGGTGCCTGTTCGCGCACGGCAGCTAGATGATGCGCAAACGTTTGGCGAGGCAAAAAAAAAGCGGGCCTGGAGCCCGCTAAAAACCACACGCTACGGGGTTAGCGCGAGGAGACCATTGGAGGAATCGACAACCGGCGCGATCGACGCCGATCACGACTCCAGCAGAGATGCCCCTTGGAAGAGCTTCGACGCTTGCGTCGACCGGCCTTGGAATGTGTCCGCAGACACTACTACCCGGCCGCATCCTTGCTGAACCCGTGAAAGGCATTGTGGGCGAATTACCCGGCGCGCGCGGTAACAAAGTGTTTCAGGTTGTAACGCCCGTCAGATAAGGCGCTGAGGGATTTTTTGCAAAGCAGAAAAGTGCATCCAGCAATTATTACCGATACTTTTCGAGTCGATTCCAACAGCTTTCGCGCGACCGTTCGCAACGTATATTGCGGTGCGCTATATCGCCGAAACCACCTGTTGCTCCGCTCTTTTGGCGCTCTGGGATCGTTGAGGTCAAATACTCATACGGATCCCGCACTTACGCGTTTGAAACTACCGTTTGCCGGCGACGCAAGCACATGTTGCGCCGCCGCATTAACCGACCGTCCCGAACGGACTTATGTCGCATCGGGCGAGCGCGCCGACACGGTCGACGCGCGTTCCGGCATCCGCCCGAATGAATCGGTAAGTGCGACTGCCCGGCCGTCACAAACTCGGCGTCATTTCAGCCATTTGTCGGATATGGACTGGTATTCACCCGTCGCGCGCGCGAGGTGCAGCCACTGGTCGACATATTGCTGAAACACCACATCGCCGCGCGGCACCAGCCACGCCTTCTCCCCGTACTGGAACGGCTTGTCGGGGTGCACCGAACAGAGACCCGGGTTGAGTTTCTGTTGCAGCAAGGTTTCCGACGCGTCCGTCACCATCACGTCGGCCTTGCCGGCGAGGATCTGCTTGAAGATGGTCACGTTATCCGGGTACAAGGTGAGATTCGCGTGCGGGAAGAACTGCCGCGCGAATCGCTCATTTGTACCGCCCGGATTGAAGATCACGCGTGTGGACGACTGATCGATCTGGGCGACCGTCTGGTATTTGTCGACGTCATCGCAACGCACGATCGGCGATTTGCCGTCGATCTGGTACGCGACCGTGAAGAATGCCTTCTTTTGTCGATCCAGCGTGGTCGACACCCCGCCGACGCCGACGTCGCACTTCGAAACAAAGTCGTTCATCAGATTCGACCACGACGTCTTCACGAATTCCGCTTTCACACCGAGCGACTTCGCCAGCGACTCGGTCATGTCGATATCGATTCCCTCGAACTTGCCGTCCTGCCTGTAGAACGAATACGGCTTGTAGTCGCCCGTCGTGCAAGCCCGCAGCGTGCCCCGAGCGAGGATTTCATCCAGTCTCGACGTAGTCGCAGGTGCAGACGCAGACGCAGCTGTCGCCGCAGGTGCGGCACTTTGCGCATGGACCGCGCCGGCACAGCACAGCGCGCTGACAAGAACCACCGTGGCTTTTTTCATTGAGTCTCCTTTATCGTTGTTTATCGTGATGCAACGGAATCGATCATAGTCCGCGCGACTATCCGTGACCATTGTTCTAAAGGCATAGGACAAACAGCAATTGCCAGGATTACGCAGGCGTCGTCGGACGCTCAGCAGGTAAAATGCGCTTTTGCCTTCTTCAGTCGCGAGCAACGTGGCCCACAACCTCCTCAACGACACCTTCCTGCGCGCGTTGATGCGCGAACCGACCGAGTACACGCCGATCTGGCTGATGCGCCAGGCGGGACGCTACCTGCCGGAGTACAACGCAACGCGCAGCCGTGCGGGCAGCTTTCTTGGGCTCGCGAAGAACCCGGATTACGCGACGGAAGTCACGTTGCAGCCGCTCGACCGCTATCCGCTCGACGCCGCGATTCTCTTCTCCGACATCCTGACGATCCCCGATGCGATGGGTCTCGGCCTGGATTTCCAGGTCGGCGAAGGGCCGAAGTTCGCGCGCCCGGTGCGCACCGAGGAAGATGTCGCGCGTCTTGCCGTGCCCGATATCGACGCCACGCTGCGCTACGTGACGGACGCCGTGCGCCAGATCCGCAGCGCGCTGACCGACGCGCAAGGCCGTCAGCGCGTGCCGCTGATCGGCTTCTCGGGCAGTCCTTGGACGCTCGCTTGTTACATGGTCGAAGGTGGCGGTTCCGACGATTTCCGCACCGTGAAGTCGATGCTGTATGCCCGTCCGGACCTGATGCATCGCATTCTCGACGTCAACGCGAAAGCCGTTGCCGCGTATCTGAACGCGCAGATCGAGGCCGGCGCGCAAGCCGTGATGATTTTCGATACATGGGGCGGCGCACTCGCTGACGGCATCTATCAGCGTTTCTCGCTGCACTACATCCAACAGGTCGTCAGTCAGCTGAAGCGCGAGCACGAAGGGAACCGAGTGCCTGTGATCACCTTCACGAAGGGCGGCGGCCTGTGGCTCGAAGAAATTGCCGCGACGGGCGTCGATGCGGTCGGTCTCGACTGGACGGTGAATCTGAGCAAGGCGCGGGAACGTGTCGGCGGAAAAGTCGCGCTTCAGGGCAATATCGATCCGTCCGTGCTGTTCGCGCCGCCGTCGACGATCCGCATCGAAGCGCGCGCCGTGCTCGACAGCTTCGGCAATCATCCGGGGCACGTGTTCAATCTCGGCCACGGCATCTCCCAGTTCACGCCGCCGGAGCATGTGGCCGAGCTGGTCGATGAAGTGCATCGGCACAGCCGCGCAATCCGCGCGGCGAGCGGCACAGGCACAGTCTGAACCGATTCCGGATTGTGACGTTTGTGTTGCATTGCAGCGACGTGGGCTCGCGGCCAAAGGGGAAAATAGCGTTCCACAGGCCGCCCCGAGGCCCTCTTCGCGTTGTCAAGACTTGACTTATGCACATTTGTCACGCTGCGGCGCGGTAGAGGGATGGATCGTCGCAGGTGCCTTGAAAAGTACGTAGAAATCTGGTCTGTGCCTTAAGCGATAAGGGTTTCCGGGTTCTTAAGACGAATGTGCGCTATCCCACACAGAGGCCCGTTTGACGCGGTCTGCGGGCCATCCGGGCTGAGTTCTCAACAAAGTTATCCACAGGCAGGCGAGGCTGGGCGCAATTGTCGATGCAAATTCAAAACTTAGCGCCGAAATTGAAGTTTTACTTTAAGTTTGGCGGCCGCAGCATCGAGCCTGTGAATAACTCTCTCTGCCGACATCGTTCATGCAGGTCGAAGCGCTGACCGACACCTACGTCCGCGTCGCGCTCGATCATCCGCTGCCGACGCTCTTCGATTACCGCTGCGACGCCGCTTTGGCGCCGACGCCGGGCATGCTCGTCAGCGTGCCGTTCGGCAAGCGGCACATCGTGGGGCTCGTCATGGAAGTGACCGCTCACAGTGATGTGCCCGCCGACCGGCTGAAATCGGTCCACAGTATTTGCACGGCCTGCCCGCCGCTGTCCAAACATTGGCTGCAACTCGCGCAATTTGCCGCCGATTACTACCAGCGCGGCATCGGCGAAGTCGCGCTGCCCGCGCTGCCGCAGGCCTTGCGCGACGCGGCGCGCTGGACGCGCCTGTTCGCACCCGAGGAGCGTTATCGTCTGTTGCCGGCCGGTCGCGCCGCTTTGCCCGATGCGCTTCCTGCACGCGCGACCGCGCTGCGTCGCCTGGCGGCGGCGCTGGCGGAAACCGAATCGCTGCCTGCGGTCGACGCCCGCGCGCTTCACGCGAAGGCCACCGCGACGCTCGAGGCGTGGCAAGCCGAAGGCTGGGTCGCGCTCGACGTGATCGATCCCGCTGCGCCTCGTCTGTCGCTAGATCACTCGCCGCAAAACGCGTCGCTGCCGACGCTCACCGACGAACAGACGACCGCCGTCGAAGCGATCCGCGAAGCACAGGGCTTCGCCCCGTTCCTGCTACACGGCGTGACGGGCAGCGGCAAAACCGAGGTCTATCTGCGCGCGCTGGCGGGATTGCTGGCCGCTAATCCGCAGGCACAGGCGCTCGTTCTCGTGCCGGAAATCAATCTGACGCCGCAGTTCGAGGCGGCGTTTCGCGCGCGTTTCGCGTCGATGGACGATTCCGAAATCGTCACGTTGCACAGCGGCCTGGCCGAAGGTGAGCGCGCCCGCAACTGGTTCGCCGCGCACACGGGCCGCGCGCGCATCGTGCTCGGCACGCGGCTCGCGGTGATGGCGTCGCTGCCGCATCTGGCCATCATCGTCGTCGACGAGGAACACGATCCCGCCTACAAGCAGCAGGAAGGCCTGCGCTATTCCGCGCGTGATCTCGCGATCTGGCGTGCGAAGCAGCTTGCCGTTCCCGTCGTACTCGGATCGGCGACGCCTTCGCTGGAAAGCTGGTGGCAGGTCGATCAGGGCCGCTACAAGCGGCTCACGTTGTCGCGCCGCGCCGTCGCCGATGCCGTGCTGCCGACCGTCCGGCTCGTCGATCTGGAAGACGAACGGCGGCGTGGGCGCGCATCGGTGGAAGGTCTGTCGGGCCCGCTGATCGCGGCGCTGAAAGCGCGACTCGAACGCGGCGAGCAAAGTCTCGTGTTCCTGAACCGTCGCGGCTACGCACCGCAACTCGCGTGCGATGCATGCGGGTGGGTTGCAGGCTGCCCGCGATGCAGCGCCTACGTCGTGCTGCATAAGCCGGAACGCGCGTTGCGCTGCCACCACTGCGGCTGGGAAGCACGCATTCCGCGCTCGTGCCCGGAATGCGGCAATGTCGATATCGCGCCGCTCGGACGCGGCACGCAGCGTATCGAAGAAGCGCTCGCCGGTGCGGTGCCGGGCGCACGCGTGTTGCGCATCGACGCCGACAGTACGCGCCGCAAGGGCAGCGCGCAGGCGCTGTTCTCGGACGTGCACGCGGGCGAAGTCGACATTCTGGTCGGCACGCAGATGATCGCGAAGGGACACGATTTCCGTCGCGTGTCGCTGGTCGGCGTGCTGAACGCGGACACGGCGCTCTTTTCCCACGATTTCCGCGCCAGCGAGCGCCTATTCGCGCAGTTGATGCAGGTGAGCGGCCGCGCGGGCCGCGCCGGTCTGCCCGGCGAAGTGCTCGTGCAGACGCGTTATCCGACGCACGCGCTGTATCACGCGCTCGCTCGCCAGGATTACGTCGGTTTTGCCAATTCGACGCTTTCCGAACGGCGCGACGCGCATCTGCCGCCGTTCGTCTATCAGGGGATGCTGCGCGCCGAAGGTCGCACGCTCGATGCCGCGCTCACCTTTCTGCAGCAGGCAGCGGCGGCGCTATCCGAGATTCCCGCTGCGAGCCGTGTGACCGTCTACGACGCCGTGCCGCTCACCATCGTCAAGGTGATGCACGTGCATCGCGCGCAATTGCTGGTCGAAAGTGCGTCGCGCGCCGCGCTGCAGGCGACGCTGCGCGCCTGGCAACCGCTGCTGCGCACGATGAAAGGCGTGCTGCGGTGGAGCATCGAAGTCGATCCGCTCGACATCTGAGTCGCGCGCCACTGCGATCTCGCGGCATCTTCGCGCAAATCCATTTAAGTCATATCGATCAAACGAAAGGTCGTTTCGTTTGCCGGCATCGCTCGACTATATTTCGCCGAATCGGCGCATGAATTCCAACAATCGACAGCGCGTGCGCCGCCATCTCACTTCCGGGGCACTTCAATGAGCGATACGAGACATACCTTGCCGGCGGGCGCACAGCCTTCGCGACAGGCAAGCACGACAGGCGGCGGCGGACTCTTCTCGACGGAAGACTGGTGGGCTGTGTGGGTCGGCCTGCTGGTGATCGTGGTCGCGTGGGGGTTGTTCGCGTCGGGCAGCAGCATCAAATGGCTCGCGACGGCACCTGCGAAATGGTCCGACCTCGGTGCAGCCGGGCAAGATCTGGCGAAGCATCTGCCGAACTACGTCGCGCTGTTCGTCGTGTTCGCCGTGCTGTTCGGCGTCAGCCTGAGCGTGCTGAAGCAGCGGATCGCGCACTTCCTGCCGTCGTTCGCGATTCTGTTCGTCGCGTCGGTGCTGATCTTCGAAGTCGGCGCGTGGGCCAATGCGTCGAAGTACAACCTCGAGCCGCCGCTCGTCGCGCTGGCGCTCGGTCTGCTGATCTCGAACGTGTTCACGCTGCCCGAGTGGTTCTCGGCGGGATTGCGCGTCGAGTTTTACATCAAGGTCGGGATCGTGCTGCTCGGCGCGACGCTGCCGTTCACGCTGCTCGTCTGGGCCGGTCCCGTCGCAGTCGGACAGGCGACGATCGTGTCGCTCGTCACCTTCTTCGTGATCTTCTTCGCGGCCAAGGCGCTCGGGCTCGACAAGCGCTTCGCCGCGGTGCTCGGCGTGGGGGGCGCGGTGTGCGGCGTGTCGGCGTCCATTGCGATTGCGGGCGCGGTGCGCGCGAAACGCGAGCATGCGTCGGTGGCGATCACGCTCGTGATCCTGTGGGCGATCGTGATGATCTTCGTGCTGCCGTTCGTGTCGCGTTCGCTGGGATTGTCGACGGCCGTCGCGGGCGCGTGGATCGGCACATCCGAATTCGCCGACGCCGCCGGGATTGCCGCCGCGCAGGCCTACGGCGATTTCGCGAAGCACGCCGGCGGCGCGATCGCCGGCTCGCCCGAGGCGTCGCTTCAGGCGTTCACGCTGATGAAAGTGGTGGGCCGAGATATCTGGATCGGCATCTGGGCGTTCCTGCTGGCGATCGTCGCGACGACACGCTGGGAATCGGGCGAAAACGGCGTCGCCGCGAAAGCCGATGCCCGCGAAATCTGGGCACGCTTTCCGAAGTTCGTAATCGGCTTCGTGATCGCGTCGGCGCTCGTGACGTGGATCGCGAGCCACTACTCGCTGGCAGATTACCGCAAGGTCGTCACGCCGGAGTTCGTCGCGCCGATCACGGCGCTGCGCACGTGGGCGTTCATCTTCTGCTTCTTCAGCATCGGACTGACGACGCGCGTCCGCTCACTCGCGGCCACGGGCATCAAGCCGTTCATCGCGTTCACGATCGGCGTGGCCGTCAATATCGCCATCGGCTACGCGCTGTCCGCGCACGTGTTCGCACCGTATTGGAATAACTTGGGGCAGGGCTCGTGAGCGCGCCCGCCGTTCTCGACGACGACATCCACTCGCAGCCCGACGCGCGCCGGCCATGCTGTGCCGATTGCCGGTTTCGCGCCGACGATCGGCATTCGCTTGAGCAGAGCATTCCGGGCCTCGTTGTGTTCTCTTCCGGCTTTGGCGCCAGTGTCGCCGACAGCCGCCTGTGTCTTTTCCACGATCAGCTCGTCGCGCCGCGCGACAGTTGCCGGGCGTTCGCGCCGCTGCGCTGATCTTTCCTGCCGCCAGGCGCGCCCGCCGCAAGCGGGCGCCGCATCATCGAACGGTTAGCCGCGAAACGATTCCCGCGCGTTGTCGTGCTCGTCGTCGCGCACTTCGATCGGCACGAGTTCGTTGCGCGACGGCCCCGTCGCACCGCGAATGAACAGCACCATGCACGTCGCGAACATCATCCAGACTCCCGTCACTACCAGCCACTTTTCCATTTGGTCACCCCGTATAGCGAGACTTCGAACCCCGTACCGTGCGTCAGTGCGCATCTCATGACCGGTATAACGGCGCGATTTCGGATTCGATAAGGGTTGCCCGAAAATAAACCGATCCAGGGAAAACACCGAGCGCAACCGCGTGCATCCGGAAGGTGCACATTTTCCGCAAACGCTTGTGCGACAAGGCTTTCAGAAGGGTGCAACCATTTCTTGCGGCTGGTTGCACCTTTTTATTGGGAGGGGTACGATTCGGCCAACTTTTTAGTCTTTGGCCGGCGTCCGCCCGGCGCATAAAGAAGGAACCATGGCGAGCACCACCCTTGGCGTCAAAGTCGACGACCTGCTGCGTACCCGGCTGAAAGATGCCGCCACGCGCCTCGAACGCACTCCCCACTGGCTGATCAAGCAGGCGATCTTCGCGTACCTCGAAAAGATCGAGCACGGCCAGCTTCCCGCCGAACTCTCCGGTCATCACGGTGCAACCGAACTGGCCGACGGTGCCGCCGATTCGGACGATACCGACGGCCTGCATCCGTTCCTCGAATTCGCGCAGAGCGTGCAGCCGCAGTCGGTGCTGCGCGCAGCGATCACGGCGGCGTATCGTCGGCCCGAGCCCGAGTGCGTGCCGTTCCTGCTCGGCCAGGCGCGTCTGCCCGCCAACATCGCGAACGACGTGCAGGCGATGGCGAGCAAGCTCGTCGAAGCGCTGCGTTCGAAGAGCACGGGTGGCGGCGTGGAAGGTCTGATCCACGAGTTTTCGCTGTCGAGCCAGGAAGGCGTCGCGCTGATGTGTCTCGCGGAAGCGCTGCTGCGCATTCCCGACCGCGCGACCCGCGACGCGCTGATCCGCGACAAGATCAGCAAGGGCGACTGGCGTTCGCACGTCGGCCATGCGCCGTCGCTGTTCGTGAACGCGGCGACGTGGGGCCTGATGATCACCGGCAAGCTGGTGACGACGAATAGCGAAACGGGTCTGTCGTCGGCGCTGACGCGCATGATCGGCAAGGGCGGCGAGCCGCTGATCCGCAAGGGCGTCGACATGGCGATGCGCCTGATGGGCGAACAGTTCGTCACGGGCGAAACGATTTCCGAAGCGCTGGCGAACAGCCGCAAGTTCGAGGCACGCGGTTTCCGCTACTCGTACGACATGCTCGGCGAAGCCGCGACGACGGAAGCCGACGCACAGCGCTACTACGCGTCGTACGAACAGGCGATCCACGCGATCGGCAAGGCAGCCGGCGGCCGTGGCATCTACGAAGGTCCGGGCATTTCGATCAAGCTGTCGGCGCTGCATCCGCGCTATTCGCGCTCGCAGCAGGAACGCACGATGAGCGAGTTGCTGCCGCGCGTGCGTGCGCTCGCAATCCTCGCGCGCCGCTACGACATCGGCCTGAACATCGACGCGGAAGAAGCGGACCGTCTGGAAATTTCGCTCGATCTGCTCGAAGCGCTGTGCTTTGATCCCGAACTGCAAGGCTGGAACGGCATCGGCTTCGTCGTGCAGGCGTATCAGAAGCGCTGCCCGTTCGTGATCGACTACATCGTCGATCTGGCGCGCCGCAGTCGTCACCGCATCATGGTCCGTCTCGTGAAGGGCGCGTACTGGGATACGGAAATCAAGCGTGCACAGGTGGATGGTCTTGAAGGTTATCCGGTGTACACGCGCAAGATCTACACGGACGTGTCGTACGTCGCATGCGCGAAGAAGCTGCTGGGCGCGCCTGATGCCGTCTATCCGCAGTTCGCGACGCACAACGCGCATACGCTTTCCGCGATCTATCACCTCGCGGGCGGCAACTACTATCCCGGCCAGTATGAGTTCCAGTGCCTGCACGGCATGGGCGAACCGCTGTACGAAGAAGTCACGGGCCGCGACAAGCTGAACCGTCCGTGTCGCGTGTATGCGCCCGTCGGCACGCATGAAACGCTGCTCGCGTATCTCGTGCGTCGTCTGCTGGAGAACGGCGCGAACACGTCGTTCGTCAACCGCATCGCCGATGAAACGGTACCTGTGAAGGACCTCGTCGCCGATCCCGTCGACGAAGCCTCGAAGATCGTACCGCTCGGCGCGCCGCACGCGAAGATTCCGCTGCCGCGCAGTCTGTACGGCGCGGAGCGCACCAATTCGATGGGCCTCGATCTGTCGAACGAGCATCGTCTTGCGTCGCTGTCGTCGGCGCTGCTGGCGAGCGCGAATCATCCGTGGCGCGCGGCGCCGATGCTCGAAGACAACGAGATCGCCGTCGGCAATGCGCGCGATGTGCGCAATCCGTCGGATCATCGCGATCTCGTCGGCACGGTCGTCGAAGCGACGCCCGAACATGTGAGCGCCGCGCTCGCGCATGCCGTGGCCGCCGCGCCGATCTGGCAGGCGACGCCTGTCGAAGCGCGCGCCGATTGCCTCGCGCGTGCCGCCGATCTGCTCGAAGCGCAGATGCATACGCTGATGGGTCTCGTCGTGCGCGAAGCGGGCAAGTCGCTGCCGAACGCCGTCGCTGAAATCCGCGAAGCGATCGACTTCCTGCGTTACTACTCGACGCAGATCCGCGAAGAGTTCTCGAACGATACGCATCGTCCGCTCGGTCCTGTCGTATGCATCAGCCCGTGGAACTTCCCGCTGGCGATCTTCATGGGTCAGGTTGCCGCCGCGCTCGCCGCTGGCAACACGGTGCTCGCGAAGCCCGCCGAGCAGACGCCGCTGATCGCCGCGCAAGCCGTGCGCATTCTGCGCGAAGCGGGCGTGCCCGCAGGCGCGGTGCAACTGCTGCCGGGTGATGGCGAAACGGTCGGCGCAGCATTGGTCGCCGACGCGCGCACGCGTGCCGTGATGTTCACCGGCTCGACGGAAGTCGCGCGTCTGATCAACAAGACGCTGTCGAACCGTCTCGATCCCGAAGGCAAGCCGATTCCGCTGATCGCCGAAACGGGCGGCCAGAACGCGATGATCGTCGATTCGTCGGCGCTCGCCGAACAGGTCGTTGCCGACGTGCTGCAGTCGTCGTTCGATTCGGCAGGTCAACGTTGTTCCGCGCTGCGCGTTCTTTGTCTTCAGGACGACGTCGCGGATCGCACGCTCGAAATGCTGACGGGCGCGATGAAGGAACTGGCGGTGGGTAACCCGGATCGTCTGTCGATCGACGTCGGTCCTGTGATCGACGCGGAAGCGAAGCGCGGCATCGACGCGCATATCGCATCGATGCGCGAGAAGGGCCGCAAGGTTACGCAGATGCCGACGCCAGACGGCTGCAACGCCGGTACGTTCGTGCCGCCGACGCTGATCGAACTCGACAGCATCGACGAACTGAAGCGTGAAGTGTTTGGTCCGGTGCTGCATGTCGTGCGTTATCGCCGCAGCGCGCTCGACAAGCTGCTCGAACAGATTCGCGCGACGGGTTACGGGCTGACGCTCGGCATCCATACGCGTATCGACGAAACGATCGCGCATGTGATCGGCCGCGCGCACGTGGGCAACATCTACGTGAACCGCAACGTGATCGGCGCAGTGGTTGGCGTGCAGCCGTTCGGTGGCGAAGGGCTGTCGGGCACGGGTCCGAAGGCGGGCGGCGCGCTGTATCTGCAGCGTCTGCTCGCGACGCGTCCGGCCGGTTTGCCGAAGTCGCTCGCGCAGACGCTGATGGTGGAAGGCTCGCAAGGCGCGGCCCAAAACGGCATTGCGACAAGCGATAATCCTGCCGCTGCGTTGACGACGCTGCGCGACTGGCTGATCGCGGAACGCGAGCCGGTGCTGGCTGCACGTTGCGACGGTTATCTGTCGCACATTCCGGCGGGCGCGACGGCTGTGCTGACGGGTCCGACGGGCGAGCGCAACACGTACACGCTCGGCGCGCGCGGCACGGTGCTGTGCGTCGCGTCGACGGCGAGCGGTGCGCGCGTGCAGTTCGCGGCGGCGCTGGCGACGGGCAACAAGGCGCTGTTCGAAGGCGCGGCGGGCGAGCAGCTGTATGCTGCGCTGCCGGCATCGCTCAAGCCGTATGCGAGCGTGAAGAAGAATGCTGAAGCATCGTTCGATGCCGCGCTCTTCGAAGGCGACAGCGACGAGCTGCTGACGCTCGTGAAGGACATCGCGAAACGCGCGGGTCCGATCGTGTCGGTGCAGGGCGTTGCGGCGCGCGCGCTCGAAAGCGGCGACGAGGATTACGCGCTCGAACGTCTGTTGACGGAACGTTCGGTGAGCGTGAATACGGCAGCAGCAGGCGGTAATGCGAATTTGATGACGATCGGCTGAGCGAACCTCGCTCGATCGATTCAAAAAAATGGCGCGAGACGGCGACCCCGATCACCGCGCCGTCCACACCTGGTACCAAGGAGAAGATATGCAACACACGATGAAAAAGCTGGCAGGCGCGACGCTGTTCGCTGCCATGTCGCTGGCGGGGACTGCGCATGCACAGCAGGTCGAGGACGTGAAGATCGGCTTCGCCGGCCCGATGACGGGCGCGCAAGCGCACTACGGCAAGGACTTCCAGAACGGCATTACGCTCGCAGTCGAAGACATGAACGCGACGAAGCCGACGATCGGCGGCAAGCAGGTTCGCTTCGTGCTGGACGTGGCCGACGACCAGGCTGACCCGCGCACGGGCACGACGGTCGCGCAGAAGCTGGTCGACGACAACATCAAGGGCATGCTCGGCCACTTTAACTCGGGCACGACGATCCCGGCATCGCGCATCTACGCGAACGCGGGCATTCCGCAGATCGCGATGGCGACGGCACCGGAATACACGCAGCAAGGCTTCAAGACGACGTTCCGCATGATGACCTCGGACACGCAGCAAGGCTCCGTCGCGGGCACGTTTGCTGTGAAGACGCTGGGCATGAAGAAGATCGCGATCGTCGACGACCGCACGGCATACGGCCAGGGTCTCGCCGACCAGTTCGAGAAGGCAGCGAAGGCTGCGGGCGGCACGATCGTCGACCGTGAATTCACGAACGACAAGGCTGTCGACTTCAAGGCGATTCTGACGAAGCTGAAGTCGGTGCAGCCGGATCTGGTTTACTACGGCGGCGCCGATTCGCAGGCTGCACCGATGGTCAAGCAGATGAAGACGCTGGGCATCAAGGCACCGCTGATGGGCGGCGAAATGGTCCACACGCCGACGTTCCTGCAAGTTGCAGGCGACGCGGCTAATGGCACGGTGGCTTCGCTGGCTGGCCTGCCGCTGGAAGAAATGCCGGGCGGCAAGGACTATGTTGCCAAGTACAAGAAGCGTTTTGGTGAAGACGTGCAGACGTACTCGCCGTACGCGTACGACGGCGCGATGGCGATGTTCGACGCAATGAAGAAGGCGAACTCGACGGATCCGGCGAAGTATCTGCCGCTGTTGGCCAAGACGAACATGGCTGCTGTTACGACCAAGGATCTGGCCTATGACAACAAGGGCGATCTGAAGAACGGTGGTATCACGCTGTATAAGGTTGTCGACGGTAAGTGGACGACGTTGCAGAGCGTGGGTGGGAAGTAAGGGTTTTTTGCTCGCGGCGCGCGTTTGGGTTTTTGGTTTGCGAGCGCTGCTGAGTCTTTGGGTTGTATTCGGCCTCGTGGAGTTTTTTGCTCTGCGAGGCTTTTTTTATGTGGTCCGCTTTGTTGTTGTGCTGGCATCCGCGAATTCGTATCGGTGCTTCAATCGTTGCCCCTGTGCGGGGCGGCACCTACTTTTCTTTGCAGCGGCAAAGAAAAGTAGGCAAAAGAAAGCCGCTCTTGAACCTCCGGTGCCTGCCAGAATAACGCTACGGCACAGGTTCTTTGAGCTGTCGCGCAGCGACGTCCGCACTCCGTAGAAAGCCCGCAGTCAACCGCGCACGGCGCGAAAACCCCACACACAGTCTGGAGCACATACCGCCGCAATTGGGCCGACGGCAAACGCACAAAAATCAAGTCGACCGGATGTGCCCCAACTGGATGTCATCTTTCGCGCCGCGCGCGCCTCATTACGTGCTTTCTACGGAGTGCTTGCGTTGTTGCGCGACGGCTCAAAGAACGTGTGCCGTAGTGTTGTCCTGGTCGGCACCGGAGGTTTGAAGCCGCTTTCTTTGGTTACTTTCTTTGCGGCGGCAAAGAAAGTAACTGCCGCCCCGCACAGGGGCAACGCATGAAGCACCGCTACGAACCCGCGGATGCCAGCACCCCCCAAAGCGGCCCAAACAAAAAAGCCTCGCAGAGCAAAAACCCCACGAGGCCCGACAACCCCATCAGCAGCGCTCAGCCAAAAATCCAAAAAGCGCCTCAGGCAAAAAAACTACTCGCCGCGCAATTTCCGCCCCTGCTCCCGAACCTGTTCAAGCGTAGCCCCTGGCGTGCTCGCGTCCTGAATCATACGAACCTCGATCACAGCAGGCAGCTTCGACTCCTGAGCGCGCCTGAACGCAGGCATAAAGTCCTCCGTCCGCTCGACGGTCTCCCCATACGCGCCGAACGACTTCGCGAACGCGGCAAAGTCGGGATTGGTGAGCCCCGTTCCATGCACGCGATTCGGATAATGCCGCTCCTGATGCATACGAATCGTGCCGTAGTGACTGTTATTCACGACGACAAAAATCACCGACAAGCCATACTGCATCGCCGTCGCGATTTCCGACGAAGCCATCATGAAGCACCCATCACCCGCAAACGCGACCACGGTCCGATCCGGATACAGAGACTTCGCCGCAATCGCGGCAGGCACGCCATAACCCATCGCACCACTCGTCGGCGCAACCTGCGAACGGAAATGCCGATAAGCAAAGTGCCGATGCAACCACGTTGCGTAATTGCCCGCGCCGTTCGTGAGAATCGCGTCTTTCGGCAGATGCTCGCGCAATTGCAGCATGATCTCGCCGAGTTGCACGTCGCCCGGCACCTTGCGCGGCTTGCGCCACTCGAGGTACGCGTCGTGCGCTTCCTTTGCGCTGCCCGACCATGCAGGTTGTGCCGAAGGCTTCAGCGCTGCCAGCATCGACGCGATCTCCGGCATGCCCGAGACGATCGGCAAGTCGGCGGCATAGACGCGGCCGAGTTCGTCCGCGCCCTGATGCACGTGGATCAGCGTCTGTTTCGTCTTCGGGATGTCGAGCAGCGTGTAGCCGCCCGTCGTCGCTTCACCGAGTCGCGGTCCGAGTGCGAGCAGCACGTCCGCATCCTGAATGCGTTTGGCCAGCGCCGGATTGATGCCGAGGCCGACATCGCCCGCATAGTTCGGATGCTCGTTGTCGAGCGTGTCCTGGAAGCGGAACGCGAGGCCAATCGGCAACTGCCAGTTCTCGATGAACCTGCGCAGGTCTTCGCACGCTTCCGGCGTCCAGCCGCTGCCGCCCGCGATCACCATCGGTTTCTTCGCGCCTTCGAGCAGACCGCGCAAACGCTCGATCTGCTGCGGCGCAGGCGCTGCCGCCACGCGTTGATAAGCGGGCGCGCCCGGCATCGCGGCGCATGCGTCGCTCAGCACGTCTTCCGGCAGCGACAGCACGACGGGGCCGGGACGGCCCGACGTCGCGACATGAAACGCGTGGCTCATATATTCGGGAATACGGCGCGGATCGTCGATCTGCGCGACCCACTTCGCCATCTGTCCGAACATGCGCCGATAGTCGATTTCCTGGAACGCTTCGCGGTCCAGATGCTCGCGCGCGCATTGGCCGATCAGCAGGATCATCGGCGTCGAATCCTGAAACGCGGTGTGCACGCCAATCGATGCGTGCGTCGCGCCCGGTCCGCGCGTGACGATCGCGATGCCCGGCCGGCCTGTCAGCTTGCCGACGGCTTCCGCCATGTTGGCCGCGGCCGCTTCGTGGCGGCACACGACTGTCTGAATCTGCGAAGTCTCGTCGTGCAACGAATCGAGGATCGCCAGAAAACTCTCGCCAGGCACACAAAACACGCGCTCGACGCCATGCGTCAGCAGCGCGTCGACCATGAGCCGCGCGCCCGTGGTCATATTTGAAGCATCGGAAGACAGCGACATTGCGAACACACCTCCAGTCAGAAGAGCTTCGACAGCTTACGCCGAGACCCTTGCCGATGTCATTCGCAAAAGCGTCAACATTCGATGATGTTCACCGCCAGCCCGCCGCGCGACGTTTCCTTGTACTTGGTCTTCATGTCGGCGCCCGTTTCGCGCATCGTCTTGATGACGGAATCGAGCGACACGTAATGGCTGCCGTCGCCGCGCAGCGCCATGCGCGCCGCGTTCACCGCCTTCACCGAAGCCATTGCGTTGCGCTCGATGCACGGAATCTGCACCATGCCGCCGACGGGATCGCACGTGAGGCCGAGGTTGTGTTCCATGCCGATTTCGGCGGCATTTTCGACCTGCAGCGGCGTGCCGCCCATCACGGCCGCGAGCGCGCCCGCCGCCATCGAACACGCGACGCCCACTTCGCCCTGACAGCCCACTTCCGCTCCGGAAATTGACGCGTTCAGCTTGTACAGAATGCCGATCGCGGCGGCCGTCATCAGGAAGTCGAGCACGCCTTGCTGGGTCGCGTGCGGCATGAAGCGCGTGTAGTAATGCAGCACGGCGGGAATGATGCCCGCGGCGCCGTTGGTCGGCGCGGTGACGACGCGGCCGCCCGCCGCGTTTTCTTCGTTGACGGCGATCGCGTACAGATTGATCCAGTCGACCATCGACAAAGGATCCTGCAACGCGCGCTCCGGATTACCCGTCAGCCCGCGATACAGCTGCGGCGCGCGGCGCTTCACCTGGAACGGGCCGGGCAGATTGCCGTCGGCATCGGGATTGTTGATCCCGCAGCCGCGCGCGACACACGATTGCATCACGTCCCAGATCTTCAGCAGGCCGGCGCGCGTCTCTTCGTCGGTATGCCATGCGCGCTCGTTTTCCCACATCAGCTGCGCGATGCTCTTGCCCGTGTTCTTGCACATCTCCATCAGTTCGGCGCCCGTGCGGAACGGATGCGGCAACTGTTCGACGGCTGCGAGCACCTTCGTATTCGGTGCGCCCGCCGTCACGACAAAACCGCCGCCCACCGACAGATACGTCGCTTCACGCAGCGTCTCGCCGTTGGCATCGAAAGCGCGCAGTTTGAGGCCGTTCGGATGCTCGGGCAGCGCCTGCCGGTAGAACGAAATGTGTTCCTTCTGCACGAACGGAATGACGTGCGTGCCGAGCAGCGCCAGCGTGCGCGAGGTGCGCACCTGGTCGAGGCGAGCCGCGATCGTTTCAGGATCGACGGTATCGGGCGCGTCGCCAAGCAGGCCGAGCATCACGCCGCGATCGGTGCCGTGGCCTTTGCCCGTCGCACCCAGCGATCCATACAGATCGACTTTCACCGATGCCGTGTTCCCGAGCAGCCCATCGCGCTCGAGCCCTTGCGCGAACATCAGCGCTGCACGCATGGGACCGACCGTGTGAGAACTCGACGGACCGATGCCGATTTTGAAGAGATCGAATACGCTGACTGCCATCACTGCTCCTGCAAGCTTGAATTTCGTCGATGCTGCACTGCGTGGGTAACGCGGCAGCGGAGTGCGCCGGGTAAGGCGCGGCACAACATGAGCGCCAGAGCGCTCGATGCACAGCGCGTGATCAACGCGCCGGCAAAGGCAGACACACGGCGAGCCACGCGGGCGGCGTCGGTGCCAGTTTCAGCGCGACGGGCGTGTAGCGGCCGTCGAGCCGCGCGGCGAGGTGATACAACTCGGCCGCATTCTTCGGATCCCACTGTCCACTATAGCCAGGCAAACCGGCTTCGCGACGTTTCGCATCGAACGGTACGCTCGAACGCACGAATTCGTCGTGAGTCTTCTCGCCCGTTGCGTACGGCGTGAGCCAGTTCAGCGCGGCGGCGAGCGTTGCACCGCCCGGCGCGCGCTCGTTGAGCCAGTTGCGGTTGTGGCGGCGCGCTGCGAGCGCGGCTGTCACGAGCGGCTGGAGATCGTAGGTCACATAATGCAGCGCATCGCGTTCGCTGAAATCGACGGTCGTGCCGTCGGGCGCGATGTTGTCGTTGACGTGCTCGATGTAGAGACGTTGCGCCGCTTCGATCATCTTGCGGTTGTCGAGCGTGAACGCCGCCATCGCAATCAGCTTCACACGATGACTTTGCCAGTTGTTCCGGAACGTGCCCGAAAGCGGCCGCTTCTGCGCGTCGATTTGCGCGATGTAGCCGTTCGCGAGTTTCGTCAGAAACGCCATCGTCGCGTTGCGGGTCTTCACGGGCAGCGCGCTCGCCGTCATGTCGTAGGCGAGGATCAGCCCTTCGAACGGCGTTTCATCGATCGGATTGAACGACGGCTCGTAAGTCGTGACCCACGCATACAGCAGCCGGTCGACGAGCTTCAGGTAACGATCGTCGCTGGTCGCGCGCCAGGCGAGCGCGGCGTCGCGCAACAGGTCGAGATCTTTCTCGGCTTCCTTGCTCTGATCGTAAATGCCTTCGTGCGGCAGCGTGCCTTCCGTATGCAAGCGACGCACCGCATGCGCCGGCTCGCTCAATTGCGCCTGCACATTGCTCACCAGTGCCTTGACGCCCGGATCGGCGTTGGTGCGTTCGCTGGTTTGCAGTGCGGGCGCGGCGCAGAGATTCATCGCTGCATGGGCGGATTGCGCGCAGAACGTGACGGCCGCCATCAACAGCGCGGCCAGCGGGAAAGCGGGAGAGGGGTGTTGCGGCGCACGCGTACGGTGTGTCGGGGGTTGCATCATTCGCACCTGTCGCACCATGCGAAACTCCTTCGTTGGGCTGATTCGGTGTGAGATGGTAACGGTTTGACGCGCGGAGCAACAGGACTGCGGGCAGAACCGTGCACCGCTCTCTGAAAGAGCGGCGCGCGGTTCACACTACTTCAACACATCTGTCTTATTCGTAATCGGCGACAGGCACGCACGAGCAGAACAGATTGCGGTCGCCATAGGCGTTGTCCGCACGGCCGACAGGCGGCCAGTACTTCTTCGCGACCAGCGTCGGCAGCGGATACGCCGCCGTTTCGCGCGCATAGCCATGCTTCCAATCGTTCGCGACGACGACAGCCGCCGTGTGCGGCGCGTGCTTCAGCGGATTGTCTTCGCGATCGCTGCGGCCTTCCTCGACTTCACGGATTTCGTTGCGAATCGCGATCATCGCTTCGATGAAACGATCCAGCTCTTCCTTCGATTCCGATTCCGTCGGCTCGACCATCAGCGTGCCCGGCACCGGGAAGCTCATTGTCGGCGCGTGGAAGCCGTAGTCCATCAGGCGCTTCGCGACGTCGTCGACGGAGATGCCGCTCGTTTCCTTGATGGGACGCAGATCGAGAATGCACTCATGCGCGACGAGTCCACCGGGGCCCGAGTACAGCACCGGGTAATGCGGCGCGAGCTTGTTCGCGACGTAGTTCGCGTTGAGGATCGCGGTTTCCGTCGCGGCCGTCAGGTTCTTCGCGCCCATCATCGCGATGTACATCCACGAGATCGGCAGGATCGACGCCGAGCCGTACGGCGCAGCGGAAACGGCACCGATGCCGTTCGCATCGCGCTCGTAGCCCGTCGACGTCTGATTCGGCAGAAACTTCGCCAGATGCGCGCCGACCGCGACAGGGCCGACGCCCGGTCCGCCGCCGCCGTGCGGAATGCAGAACGTCTTGTGCAGGTTCAGGTGCGAAACGTCGCCGCCGAACTGGCCGGGCGCCGCGAGACCGACCATCGCGTTCATGTTCGCGCCGTCCACATAAACCTGGCCGCCGTGCGCGTGCACGATTTCGCAGACTTCGCGTACGTTCTGCTCGAACACGCCGTGCGTCGACGGATACGTGATCATGATCGCCGCGAGCTTGTCCGAATGCTGTTCGGCCTTCTTCTTCAGGTCTTCGACATCGATGTTGCCTTGCGCATCGCACGCGACGACGACGACCTGCATGCCCGCCATCTGCGCCGACGCCGGGTTCGTGCCGTGCGCCGAAGCGGGAATCAGGCAGACATTGCGATGACCTTCGCCGCGCGACTCGTGATACGCGTGGATGATCAAGAGCCCCGCGTATTCGCCTTGCGAGCCGGCATTGGGTTGCAGCGACACAGCGGCGTAACCGGTTGCGGCGACCAGCATCTGTTCGAGCTGATCGATCATTTCGCGGTAGCCGACGGTTTGCTCGGCGGGCGCGAACGGGTGAATCTGACCGAACTCGGGCCACGTGACGGGCAGCATTTCCGACGTCGCATTCAGCTTCATCGTGCACGAGCCGAGCGGGATCATCGAGCGGTCGAGCGCGAGGTCCTTGTCCGACAGGCTGCGCAGATAGCGCAGCATTTCCGTTTCCGAATGGTGACGGTTGAACACGTGATGCGTCAGATGCGCGCTTTCGCGTTCGAGCGTCGCCGGGAACGTGTTCGACTGACCGAGCTTCGCATCGAGTTCGTCGATTTGCGGCACGGCTTCGACGAACGCGGCTTGCGCGAACGCGGCGAGCAGATCGGCGAGATCGGCGCGCGTGGTGGTTTCGTCGATCGAAATGCCGACGCGCGTGTCGCTCACGCGGCGCAGGTTGATGCGGCGCGCCGTTGCGGCGTCATGCAGCGCTTGCGTGCGCGGACCCGTTTCGAACGTGAGCGTGTCGAAGAAATGCTCGTTGACGAGCGTGTAGCCGAGTTGCTTCGCGCCTTCTGCGAGCAGCGCAGCGATGCGGTTCACGCGCTGCGCGATCATCTTGAGACCGCGCGGACCGTGATAGACGGCGTACATGCTGGCCATGATCGCGAGCAGCGCCTGCGCCGTACACACGTTCGACGTCGCCTTTTCGCGGCGGATGTGCTGTTCGCGCGTTTGCAGCGCGAGACGCAGCGCGGGGTTGCCTTGCGCGTCGACGGTCACGCCGACGAGACGACCCGGCATCTGGCGCTTGAACTCGTCGCGCACGGCGAGATACGCAGCGTGCGGGCCGCCGAAGCCGACGGGCACGCCGAAGCGCTGCGAGTTGCCGACTGCAACGTCCGCGCCCCATTCGCCCGGCGGCGTGAGGACGGTCAGCGCGAGCAGATCGGCGGCGGCGACCACGTGGCCGCCCGCTGCGTGGATCGCGTCAGCGAGCGCGCGGTAGTCGCGCACGTCGCCGTTCACGCCGGGGTATTGCAGCAACACGCCGAATGCATTCGACGTCGCCGCTTCCGCAGCCGGACCGACCTTTACTTCGATGCCGACAGGCGTCGCGCGCGTCTTCACGACTTCGATGGTTTGCGGCAGCACGTCGTCTGCCACATAGAAAATGTTCGACTTCGGCTTGCCGACGCGTTGCAGCAGCGTCATCGCTTCGGCGGCGGCCGTCGCTTCGTCGAGCAGCGAAGCGTTCGAGATCGCGAGACCCGTCAGGTCGACGATCATCTGCTGATAGTTCAGCAGCGCTTCGAGACGGCCTTGCGAGATTTCCGGCTGATACGGCGTGTATGCCGTGTACCAAGCCGGATTTTCGAGCACGTTGCGCAGGATGACGGTGGGCGTGTGCGCGTTGTAATAGCCCTGACCGATGTACGAGCGGAACACCTGGTTCTTGTCCGCGAGTTCGCGCAGCGCGGCGAGCGCTTCGGCTTCGCTCTTCGGCTGGCCGAAGGGGCCGAGCGGCAGCGCGTCCTGGCGGCGGATCGACTTCGGAATCACCGCGTCCATCAACGCGGCGCGCGATGCGAAGCCGAGGGCTTCGAGCATCGACTGCTGATCGGCGCCATCCGGGCCGATATGCCGTTCAGCGAAGGCGTCATGCACTTCGAGCGCGGCGAGCGAGAGGGGAGTGCGGTTCATCAGACGATCCGGGTGTTCGAGCTTCATGGAGTGTTCCTGCCGGCGCGGCGTTCTTCAGTCGTGAACGCCGCGCGCTTCGTGAGTAAGTGGCTTATTCGCCGATCGACTTGCCGTACGCGGCGGCGTCCATCAGACGGTCCTGCGATGCGCCCGCAGCCGGCTTGATCTTGAACAGCCAGTTGTCGTACGGCGCGCTGTTGACGGCGTCGGGCGTGTCGGCGACGTTCGGGTTGGCTTCGATGATCTCGCCCGAAACGGGTGCGTAAATGTCCGAAGCGGCCTTCACCGATTCGATGACGGCGACGGTATCGCCCGCCGACACGGTCTGGTTCAGTTGCTGCACTTCGAAGAAGACGATGTCGCCGAGCGCTTCCTGCGCGTGGTCGGTGATGCCGACCGTCAGCGTGCCGTCTGCTTCGGTGCGGACCCATTCGTGCGATTCGGTGTATTTCAGATCGGCCGGGATGCTCATCGGATGCTCCTATACGGTAATTCGGTTAATTTAAATGGTGGGACGCACGCGACGTTTTCGTGTCCATCTGGTGTCTGTCCGGTGTCTGTCTCGTGACGCTCATCGCGTGACCGATCAGCCGACGAGCACTTTGCCGTTGCGCACGAATGGCAGTTTAACCACGCTGGCGGGAAGTGCCTTGTCACGTATCTGGACGTGCACCACGTCGCCGGGCTGCACGCCTTTCGGCACGCGCGCAAAGGCGATCGATTCCTGCATGGTCGGCGAGAACGTGCCGCTCGTGATTTCGCCTTCGCCGTTCGGCGTAACGACCTTCTGATGCGCGCGCAGCACGCCCGCCGCCTTGCCGTTGTCCTTGTGCAGGATCAGGCCGACGAACGACTGCTGCGAACCGTCCGCTTCGAGCTTCGCGCGGCCGATGAAATCGCGCGGCGCGGACAGATCGACTGTCCAGGCGAGACCGGCGTCGAGCGGCGACACGTTGTCGTCCATGTCCTGGCCGTACAGGTTCATGCCCGCTTCGAGACGCAGCGTGTCGCGCGCGCCGAGACCGGCCGGGCGCACGCCTTGCGCCTGCAGCGCGTTCCACAGCGCTTCGACGTGATCGGCGGGAACGATGATTTCAAAGCCGTCTTCGCCCGTGTAGCCGGTGCGCGCGACGGTCAGCTCGCCGAACGGCGTATCGCCGACGCGCGCTGCGTTGAACGGCTTGAGGGCTTCGCTGGCGGCGCGTGCGTGGGGCACGGTCGCCCAGACTTTTTCGCGCGCGTTCGGGCCTTGCACGGCGACGATCGCGTAGTCGCGGCGCGGTTGGATGGTGAGGCCGAAGCCTTCTTCGTCATTGAGCTTGCTGAACCACGCGACGTCTTTCTCGGCCGTGCCCGCATTCACGACGACGCGGAAGTGTTCTTCGCCGAAGTAATAGACGATCAGATCGTCGATCACGCCGCCTTGCGGATTCAGCAGACAGGAGTAGAGCGCCTTGCCCGGCGTTTGCAGCTTGCCGACGTTGTTGGCCAGCGCGCGCTCGAAGAAGGCGCGCACGCGTTCGCCCGTGAAATCGACGACACACATATGGGACACGTCGAACATGCCGGCGTCCGTGCGCACGGCGCGATGCTCTTCGATCTGCGAGCCGTAGTTGACGGGCATATCCCAGCCGCCGAAATCGACCATGCGGGCATTGAGCGCGCGGTGCGTGGCGTGGAGCGGGGTGTGTTTGAGTTCGGTCATCGGGGCCTCGGGCATCGCTAAACAGGAAAGGCCATGCGGCGAAACCCCTCGCGATCCCGATCCGGGTCAACGAGCGATAACTGCATGCCCCCTCTGTCCTCGATACCTGAGAGATTGCGCTGCCGTCAGCGAGTGCTGGCGGACGAGGCGCGCGCCCCTTCGGTGGGCAGCCTGCGCATGCATTCGTGCATCTGCGCTACTGCCGCTCTCCAGAGTGCGAAAAACGGGTGCTCATTCGAACGAGGTCACGATGACCGGAAGAAGAGCGGGTTTTTCGACGCGTTCGGTCCTTTTGCCTGAGAGTTTGCGGGTGTGCCCCTTCGGCGGCGCTGCGTGCTGTGCACTACGGACGACAGCAAACGGCGCGCTCTCCCGACGCGTGCGGCGAATGTACGCGAGGGCTGGAGGGTTGTCAAATCGGGGCGGCGGGCGTTGATCGGCGGCGATGAGCGCGGTTTTGCGGTCAAAAAAAGCATGTCCCACAAGGTGCGTCGATTGGGCGAACTGATGCGGGATCCATATGCTGATTGGGCAATTGCCTTGCACGCTCGCCGCCGATACTTGCAAAACGGCGCCATGCGGCCGTTGTTCGTCCACTAAAAAACCAGGATTCCAACCGATGTCGAGCGCGTATATCTATCAGATCTTCTATTCGGAGCAGACCCGAAGCACGCTGGACAAAGGTTTCATTCCGCTCGACAACATCGGTCAGCGGCCGGACTGGCGCGAATACTGGCCGATCCGCAACTTCCTGCTGAACAACGCGTTGGACGACGAGACGTTCTACGGCTTTCTGTCGCCGAAATTCGCAGCCAAGACGAATCTGGAGGCAAGCGACGTCAGCGCGTTTCTCGCCGCGGTGCCGGAATCGACGGATGTCGTGTCTTTCTCGCCGTTTTTCGATGCGGGCGCGCTGTTCACGAACGTATTCCTGCAAGGCGCGCAGGGGCATCCGAACGCGTGGGGACCGTTCGAAGAACTGGTGCGGCTGATCAAGCCGGATGTCGAGCTGAGCACGCTGGTCATGGATTCGTCGAACAGCGTGTATTGCAACTACTTCGTCGCGAAGCCGCGCTTCTGGCGGCATTGGCTGAGCCTCGCTGAAACCATCTTCGCGATCGCCGAGGCGAACGGCACGCCGCTCGCTTTCGCGCTCAACGCCGCGGCGCGTCACGCGCAGGGCGACACGCCCGTCAAGACTTTCCTGATCGAGCGGCTTGTCTCGCTGATCCTCGCCACCGAAAAACACTGGCAGGTCGCATCGTTCAATCCGCTGCAGTTGCCGCTCGTCTATCCGGGCGCGACGCAGGTCGCGCAGGAACTCGTGATGCTCGACGCGCTGAAGCGCGCCGCTGTCGGCAGCGGCCGCGCCGAGTACATGACCGTCTGGTCGCAGCTGCGCGAGCGCGTCGTCGCGTCGATGGCGGCGGCGCGCTAGCGTTTGATCAACGGCAGATCAGCGGTTGATGGCCGCCGACGCCGTATCCAGTTCCTGATTCAGCACGCGCTGTTCGTCGCCCGTGAGGCCGCCGCCGTGCTGCGCGGCCATGTCGTGCGATTCCTGGCGGATCGTGTCGAGCCGGCGATGCAGCGCAGCGCCTTCGGGCGGCGGATAGTGGCCCTGATTCACGCGGGCGTCGATGTGACGGCCCATATTGTCGATTCGGCCGTCAACCTGTTCGAGGCGCTGCACGGCCATTTCATGCGGATTCTGTGCGGGACGCGATTCGGCGATCTGCTTCGACGGTGAGACCACGCACGCGGCCAGCGATGAAACCAGTGCACAACAGCCAAGCGCGCGAACGATACGTTGCATAGATGTTTTCCTTACGACGGGTAATGTTCCGACAAGACGGACGACCGACTGCACGAGATGACACCGTACGAGCGCACGCCGGTGTCCGTCGATTACGAATAGGATCAGTGCTGGAAAGGGTTTCGCGTGCGGCCGAAACCCTATGAAGGCGCAATGAAGGCCGGAGCGAAAACCAGCCCGAATCGACACGAACGCGGAATGTTATCCGCTCGTCACGCCCCGCGCTTGAACTGCAACCGCACGCCTTCCTTCTCGCTCCGATCCGCCAGCTCGATGATCGCCATCACATCGACGGCGTCCTGCGCGTTGATCGGGAACGGCGCGCCATCCTGAATCGACGCCGCCAGCGCGCGATAGAAATCCGCATAAGCGCCGTCGCGCGTCGGCAATTCGCGCTGCACTTCCTGCTCGCCTTCCAGCACGCGCAGCGTGCCCGCTTCATTGCCGCCGCCAAAACCCGCATCGCCCGGACGCAAGCCCGCTTTCAGCTGGTCTTCCTGCGTATCAAGACCGTACTTCACATAACTGCCGCGCGTGCCATGTATCGTGTAGCGCGGCGCGACGATCGCCGTCAGCGCGCTCGCGTGCAGCACGACTTCGTGGTTCGCGTAGCCGAGCAGCAGATGCACGTAATCCGGCGCGCTCGCGTTGTCGCGATACGCCTTCACCGTTGCATAGACCGTTTCGGGCACGCCGAACAGCGTCAGCGCCTGATCGATCAGATGCGGCCCGAGGTCGAACAGCAGGCCGCCGCCGCGCGACGCCTCTTCGCGCCAGCGCTGCCGGATGCCCGGACGAAACCGGTCGAAATGCGATTCGAAATGCGTGAGGCGGCCCAGTTCGCCGCTCGCGAGCAGATCGCGCACGGTCATGAAGTCGCCGTCCCAGCGGCGGTTGTGGAACGGCGCGAACAGCAGTCCTTTGCTTTGCGCGAGATCGGCGAGCGTACGCGCATCGGCGGCGGACAGCGTGACGGGCTTGTCGACGACGACATGCTTGCCCGCCTCGAGCGTGCGGCGCGCGAGGTCGAAGTGCGTGTCGTTGGGCGTCGCGATCACGACGCATTCGATCTCCGGCAACGCAAGCAGCGCATCGATATCGGCGACGATCTTCGCATCCGGATAGTCGGCGCGTGCCTTGTCCGGTTGTCCCGTGGCGATCGCCGCGACGCTCGCGCGTCCGCAGTGCGCGATCACCGGCGCGTGAAAGGTGGCACCGGCAAAGCCGTAGCCCATCAAGCCAATTTTCAGCGATGAAGACATGCGTGTTCCCTGCAAAAGCGGCGCGCCGCGGGGGCAGCGCGCAACGTTGTAATTGTGGCACGGCCGCGCTTCGCTCCGTGGCGTACCGGCGGGCGTGCGCCGGATTTTGCATCGACCGGATGGCATAAGCCGGGGCATCGGCGAGGGCATTCGTGTTAACATCGCGGCTCTCACGCGAACGGCAAAAAGCGCATGGAATCAATTGCGTGGCGCATGGGTGGACAGTGCGGCAAGTCCCGCGCAGCCGCCCGCCACCGCTGCCCAGCAAGCGCCGTTTCGCTGCATGTTCTCGGGCCGTTCCTCGTGCATCGCGCCCTCAATCGATTACTCATCCACACACGATGTCCGCAGGCCTGAATTCCGCCCAAAGCGAAGCGGTGCGCTATCTCGACGGTCCTTGCCTCGTGCTCGCGGGCGCGGGCAGCGGCAAGACGCGCGTGATCACGCAGAAAATTGCGCATCTGATCGAAAACAAAGGCTTCGAGCCGCGCCATATCGCCGCCGTCACCTTCACGAACAAGGCCGCGGCCGAAATGCGCGAGCGCGTCGGCAAGCTGCTCGAAGGCAAGACGCTCACGGCGCCCGGCAAGGAAGGCCGCAAGGTGCCCGTCAACCAGCTGACGGTGTGCACGTTCCATTCGCTCGGCGTGCAGATTCTGCGGCAGGAAGCGGAACATGTCGGCCTGAAGCCGCAGTTCTCGATCATGGATTCCGACGACTGCTTCGGCATGATCCAGGAACAGGTCGGGTCGACGGACAAGGGCTTCATCCGCAAGGTCCAGTCGATCATCTCGCTGTGGAAGAACGGCCTCATCATGCCGGACGAGGCGATGCGGATCGCGTCGAACGAGGACGAGCATCAGGCCGCGATCGTCTACCGTAATTACGTCGCGACGCTGCACGCGTATCAGGCCGTCGATTTCGACGATCTGATCCGTCTGCCTGCCGAACTCTTCAAGAACAACGAGCAGGTGCGCGACCGTTGGCAGAACAAGCTGCGCTATCTGCTGATCGACGAGTATCAGGACACCAACGCGTGCCAGTACGAACTGGTGAAGCTGCTGGCGGGGCCACGCGCGGCGTTCACGGCCGTGGGCGACGACGATCAGGCGATCTACGGCTGGCGTGGCGCGACACTCGAAAATCTCGGGCAGCTGAGCAAGGACTTTCCGAAGCTGCACGTCGTCAAGCTGGAGCAGAACTATCGCTCGACGGTGCGGATTCTGACGGCGGCGAACAACGTCATCGCCAACAACCCGAAGCTGTTCGAGAAGAAGCTGTGGTCCGAGCACGGTATGGGCGACACGATCACCGTCACCGGTTGCAACGACGAGGAGCACGAGGCGGAGTCGGTCGTGTTCCGGCTGTCGGCGCACAAGTTCGAGCGGCGCGCGCAGTTCCGCGACTACGCGATCCTCTATCGCGGCAATTTCCAGGCGCGCATCTTCGAACAGGTGCTGCGGCGCGAGCGGATTCCATACGTGCTGTCGGGTGGCCAGTCGTTCTTCGACAAGGCCGAGATCAAGGACATCTGCGCGTATCTGCGCCTGATCGCCAACGCCGACGACGATCCCGCGTTCATCCGCGCGATTACGACTCCGCGGCGCGGTGTCGGCAATACGACGCTCGAAGCGCTGGGCTCGTTCGCGGGACAGGCGAAGGTGTCGCTGTTCGAAGCCGTGTACATGGGCGGCATCGAGGCGCGATTGTCGGCGCGTCAGGTCGAGCCGCTGCGCGTGTTCTGCGATTTCATGCAACGTCTTCGGGATCGTGCGGACAAGGATGCGGCGACATCCGTGCTGAACGACATGATGGAGGCGATTCACTACGAAGCCTACCTGTACGACGCATTCGACGAGCGCCAGGCTCAGGCGAAATGGCAGAACGTGCTGGAGTTTCTGGAGTGGCTCAAGCGTAAGGGCACGAAGCCTGAGCCGGAAGCGGGCACGGAACAGACGGGCTACGACAATGCCGACGGTCTCGCCGATACCGGCAAGAATCTGCTCGGACTGATTCAGACGGTCGCGCTGATGTCGATGCTCGAAGGCAAGGATGAAGATCCCGATGCGGTGCGGCTGTCGACGGTGCACGCGTCGAAGGGACTCGAATATCCGCACGTGTTCCTGGTCGGCGTCGAGGAAGGCATCATGCCGCATCGCGGCGGCTCGGAAGACGATGCCCCGATCGACGACGAACGCATCGAGGAAGAACGCCGCCTGATGTACGTCGCGATTACGCGCGCGCAGCGCAGCCTGCATCTGAACTGGTGCAAGAAGCGCAAGCGGGCGCGCGAGACGGTGGTATGCGAGCCGTCGCGCTTCATCCCCGAAATGGGACTCGACGAAGCGCCGCCGCCAACGGCTGAAGAAGCGCCGATGTCGCCGAAAGATCGGCTCGCGAGTCTGAAGGCGCTGTTGCAGAAGGCTTGATGCGCTTACATTGCATAACGCATAAAAAAATCCCCGCTCGAAGCGGGGATTTTTGTTGGTGCTGCCGGACGATGCGCGCTGCTTATTTGGCCGCGCTGATCATGTAATCGACGGCGGCCTTCACGTCGGCATCCGATGCGTTCGATCCACCCTTCGGCGGCATCGCACCCTTGCCGTGCAGCGCGTAGTTGTAGACCGTGTCGATCGGGTCTTTCAGACGCGGCGCCCACGCTTCCTTGTCGCCGAACTTCGGCGCGTTCAGCACGCCCGCCGCGTGACAGGCCTGGCAGACCTGCTGGTACAGCGCCTTGCCTGCCTGCGATGCGTCCGCGCTCTGCGCGCCGCCCGACGCGGGCGCTGCGCTTTGCGGCACGTTGGCCATGGCGGCCATCGCGGCGGCGGCTTGTGCGCCCGCTGCGTCGGAAGCGCCTGCCGCGCCCGATGCACCCGAAGCCGGCGCAGCACCCGACGCCGCTTCGGCACCGGAAGCGGCCGCAGCACCCGACGCGCCCGCCGGACCTGCTGCCGGTTGACCCGGCACAGGCTTCGGCGGATCGGCGAATTTCGCGCCCGCGTTGTTCGCCATGTACGCGACGGCGAGACCGATTTCGTAGTCGCTATAGTCGTCCGGGCTCGTGCCGCCGCGCGCGGGCATCGCGCCCTTGCCCGTCAGTGCGTTGTGCCACAGCGTATCGAAACCTTCGGCGATGCGCGGCGCCCAGTCGCCCGTATTGGTGAACTTCGGCGCGCCTGCCGCACCTGCCGCGTGACACGCCGAGCACACGGCCTTGTAGACTTCCTCGCCCGTCTTGTAGACACGCGGTGCGTTGGCGTCGCGGATGTCGACTTTGGCGAGAGGAGCGGTGCGTGCGTCGGTTGCGGCGTCGGACAAACCGTCGGTACCCGCGCCCGTGCGGGTCGAGTTGTCGACGTAATAGGCCAGCAGAATGATGATGATGATAGGGACAGCAAAACCGGCGATGACTGCGGCAATCAGCTGTCCGGGGGTCTTGATCGGGGCTCCGTGTGGTGCTTCGCTCATGCTTGTCTCGTCTCCCGTGGGTATTGTGAGCGGTACAGCGCGACGGCAACAACCTTGTTCTTGATCAGCCACGACCGATTATAGACGGAAGGTTTCGGCATCGGCGAGCAGGCCCGGAAGGTGTTCAGTAGGCGTTTACGCGAACATTTTCAGACTTTGGGTCGTTTATGTTGCGTGGTGGATCGGGCGTTTGAGCCGATTGCGGAAGCGTCCGAGGGCGTGCAGCGCCTTGTATCGCCGGACGCGCGGTGGACGGACAGCCCGAAACCGGGTATTCTCTCGGTCTCGCTTTGGCGCCGCATTTCGCATCAACCTTGTGATTTTGCAGCGCTTTTGCCGAATCTTTGCCGCATGCGCCCGTAGCTCAATGGATAGAGTACTGCCCTCCGAAGGCAGGGGTTGCTGGTTCGATCCCAGCCGGGCGCGCCAATCTCCAGCGTGAACGTGGTCAGTCCTGATTGATTGTTGACCGACATCGTCACCGCTTCGCTTCATCCAGTTCTCCCAACGTCCTCGTTTCGCCGCTTTCCGTCGATCCACCTCACGGCCTCTGCTTCGCGGTCCCACGGCCGAATCGCTTTGCCGCTCGCGATCCGGCAACCGTTCGCGACGAAATGGCACCGAAACCCGATTCTTTTCACCTGATTGGCGTTCGGCGATCGCCGTTATGCTCGAAACCATTGAAATTCCGCCGCTGCGATCTTTGCCGGCGGCGCTCAACTGCGAGTTCGCGAGACGAATGTCATCTAACGTGCATCGCTCGCTCGTCACTCTTTTCGCGTGATCCTCCTTCTTGAATAGCCTGCATCGTATGGAATATCCGAAATCCGACTACAAGGAGTATCCGAAGACCCTGCCTCCTGACGACCTCTGGGGGCAAGTGCGTCGCACGGTCTATGGGAAGCCGGTTTCGGACGAACAGATCCAGATGATCGTCGATTCGATTCGCGGCGGGCTGGCACTGAACGGCGAAGACCGTCTGCTGGAGTTCGGCTGCGGCAACGGCGCACTCTCGCAATTTCTGTTCGATGGATGCAGTGAGTTCGTCGGCGTGGATTTTTCCGACTATCTGATTTCAGTCGCGCAGCGCAAATTCCAGCGGGCCGGTTTCAGCTTTTTCGCGGGCGACGCGCTGGCATACCTCGCGGAGGAAGCTCGTCCCGAGCGCTTCAGCAAGGCGCTGTGCTACGCAATGCTGTCCTATTTGAGCGATGAGCAGGCGCAAGCGTTGCTGACGAGCCTGTTCGACCGCTTCACAGGCATCGAGACCGTCTTTCTCGGCAATTTGCCGGATCGCGACCGCGCGCATCTCTTCTTCCACGACGGCAAGGACTTCAGCGCCGAACTCGACGATTCAGCGTCGCAGATCGGCAAGTGGCGCTCGCCGGCGCAGCTCGAGGCGCTGGCCGCCCAATGCGGCTGGCGCATGCGCGTCGAACTGATGCCCGAGAATTTCTATCAGGCGCATTACCGCTACAACGCCGTGCTCGAACGCGCACGCTAACCGCATCAGGGGTAACTCATTCATGTTCAGCAAGACTCTGCCTGCTGATCTCGCAATCTTCGGCGGCTCACCGCTTTTCGATACCGTCCGCTCGATTTCCAATCTGGTTCAGCCCGATGTCGAGCAGTTCCTGTCGTATTCGAAGCTGTTCCACGACGCTCGCCAATACACGGACCACGGACGCGTCGAGCAGATGCTCGAACGCCGGCTTGCCGAATTCCACCAGGTCGAGCATTGCGTTTCTTTCGCAGGCGGCTTCTGGGGGCTGGTGCTCTCGATGAAATGCCTCGCACTGCCTGGCAAAACCGAAGTGGTGATGCCATCGCTAACGTACCGGCGGCTCGCGGACATCGTCGCATGGGCCGGTCTCGTTCCGCACTTCTGTGAGGTCGATCCCGCCACGCTTTCGATTACGGCTGAAACAGCGGCGCCCTGCATCAACGAAAACACGGCACTGATCCTGGGTGTACATCCCATCGTCAATTGCTGCGATGTCGAGGGTCTCGAACGACTGTCGGCGCAGACAGGCATCCCGCTGCTGTTCGATGCCGTCGAATCGGTCTACGAAACCTACCGCGGGCGCAAGGTCGGCTCGTGCGGGCGGGCCGAATGCTTTTCGATGCAGTCGAGCAAACTGTTCAATGCGTTCGAAGGCGGCTACGTGACGACGAACGACAGCGCGCTCGCAGCGCGGCTGCGCGACATGCGTCACTTCGGCCTTCGGGACGACGGCTCGCTCGACGAGATCGGTATCGACGCGAAGCAGAACGAGATTCACGCGGCGATGGCGCTGGCCGCGATCGACGACGTCGACGCGCAGGTACTTCGCAATCGCGACCGCTATCGCGCCTACCAGCGGCTCATACCGACTGTGCCCGACATGCGGCTGTTGCCGTTCGACGAGAGCGAACGCTGCGGCTACAAGAACATCGTGGTGGAACTGAAGGATGGCTGGCCCGTCAAGCGCGAGCGCGTACTCGCGATTCTGCACGCCGAACACATGCTCTCGCGTCCGTATTACTTTCCGGCACTGCACCAGAAGCGCGTCGAATACCCGACTGTCGCGGGCGATCTGCATGCGACGGAACAGCTGGCGGAGCGTTTCCTGATGCTGCCGTGCGGCCATTTCGTCGACGAAGCGGACATCGAGCAGATCGTCGCGCTGCTGAACTTCATTCATACGCACTCCACTGAAATCAACGAGCGCTATCCGACATGAGCACGAGCATTTCCACCACCGACAACCTCGCGATCTTTGGCGGTGTTCCGGCGCTTGAGCAACGGCTCGCGCTCGGTCAGCACAATTTCCCCTCATGGGATCGCTACGAGGCTGCATTCCGGGACATCTTCGCCCGGCAGTACTACACGAATCACGGGCCGCTCGCGCAGGCGCTAGAGGCTCGCCTCGCGCAGCGTCTCAACGTGCGTCACGCGATGTGCGTGACCACGGCGACGATCGGTCTCGCGCTGGCAGCGCAGGCGCTGGGGCTGAAGGGCAAGGTCATCGCGCCGGCTTTCAGCTTTGTGAGCACCGCGCAGTCCCTCGCCTGGGCCGATGTCGAGGTCGCTTTCTGCGATGTATCTCGCGCAACCGGACATCTGAGTCCGGAAACGGTCGAGCCGCTCATGACGGAAGACGTCAGCGGCATCCTGGGCGCCAACCTGTGGGGCGATGCCGCCGATATCGAAGGTCTGGAGCATCTGGCGGCGCGTCATGGCGTCGAACTTTATTTCGACTCCGCACAGGGCTTCGGGTGTGAGCTGGCAGGCAAGCCGCTCGGCGGCTTCGGCCGGCTCGAAGTCATCTCGTTTCATTCGAGCCAGATTCTCGGCGCGACGGAAGGCGCCGTTATCTGCACCAACGACGACGACCTTGCCGCGCACATCCGCAACATCCGCAGCAACTACGGCATGGGGCGTCCCGTGCCCGTCGGCAAGACAGGCAACGGGCGGCTCTCGGAAGCCCAGGCCGCGGTTGCGCTGATGAACCTCGACGATCTGCCCGAACTCATCGCACGGAACCGACGCGTGTTCAACGCGTACGAGGCGTTGCTCGCCGACGTGCCGGGTCTGCGTTTGCGCAAGCCGCAACAGGTCAGCGCGAGCAATTTCCAGAACATCGTCTACGAGATGGACGCGCACGAATTCGGCTTGTCGCGCAAGACGCTGATCGACGTGCTTCGCGCGGAGAATATCGAAGCCGGTGCGGACCGCGGCCTTGGCGCGCGGCGTCAGGACGCCGGCTATGCGTTGCCGAATACTGAGTACTGGTGCGAATCGATCCTGCAGTTGCCGACAGGCGCTCAGGTCGACGAAGCGGTCGTCGAACGTATCGCCACGGTGATCCGTACCGCGCAACGTCACGCCGGGCGCATTGCGAAAGCCTTGGGAGCTTGATGTGAAGCTCGGGATCATGCAGCCGTATTTCTTTCCGTACCTGGGGCATTTCGCCTTGATTGCCAGCACGGATGCCTGGGTGGTATTCGACATCACGCAGTACACACCCAAGACCTGGATGAATCGCAACCGGGTTCTGCATCCGAAGGAAGGGTGGAATTACGTCAGCGTCCCGTTGTCGAACTCGTCGATCTCGATTGCGACGAGCGAAGCTCGCGTACTGAATGTGGCCGACACGCGTCGCAGCGTGCTCGGCAAGCTGAGCCACTACCGAAGCAAGGCACCGTACTATCGCGCTGTCGAGGGACTGGTGCAGGCCGCCATGGCCGACGACACGGACGACCGGCTCACGCACCTGAACGCGCGCGGATTGCGACTTGTCTGCGAATACCTTGGTTTGCCGTTCAACTACCGGATCTGCTCCGAACTGGGCCTGGACCTGCCGGAGAAGCTCCCGCCCGGCGGCTGGGCGCCCGCGATCTGCTCGGCGCTGGGGGCGAGCGGCTATGTCAATCCCGTCGGCGGCCGGGACCTGTTCGATCCCGCGGACTTCACATCGCGCGGTATCTCGCTGGAGTTTCTTTCCTTCGAACTCGGCGCGTATGACACAGCGCCTTATCAGTTCGAACCAGGACTTTCGATTCTCGACGTCCTGATGTGGAATTCGCCGCAGACAGTCGTCGACATGCTGCGCGCCGGCACGACGCTGTTACCGCAATAACGCGCGTCTCAATCCTGACCCGCTGCGCCGGCTTCGCGCAGCGCGGCTATCACCTGATCGATTTCCACTTCCCCATAACGCTGATCGCAGGGCAACGCGAGGCACTCGGTCGACAGGCGGAACTCCAGGTCGTCTGCCATGCCGCTGCTGCCGCGTGTGTGCGGCCAGTACCTGGGGACGAAGATGCGCTTCGCAGCCAATGCCGCGTGCAAGTCGGTCCGGTGATTCCAGAAGGGATAGCAAAGCGGCGCCTGAACTCGCGCGTCGAACGATGCAAGTGCGTTTTCGCTGCCGAGCATCTGATGATAGCGAGCGAAATTCCGGCTGCGGCGTTCGAAGGCGCTGTCGTAGTCGAGATGGGCGAGCAGGCGTCGAGTGAGCGTGGACATGCGCTTTGGCTGCTGGCCGCGCAACGTCGCGCGTGCGGCACGAATGCCTTCATAGCCCGCCTCAGGCCCTTGATCGATACGGATCAGCAACGGCTGCATTCGTTCGATCGATCCGGTGTCCTGTTCTTCGGGCTCGTCGACGGGCACCTGGGTGATCAGATAGCCGCCGTCGGGAATGCCGAAGAACTTGCGTGGCGAATAAAGCGTGGCGAGGCAGGCTGCCGGAGGAGAAAAGAACGCCTGCGAATTGTCGATCACGACCTGCGTATGCGGGAATCGCGAGCACACCCGTTCGACCTGGGCGTCGCATACGCCGAAGTAGTTGACGTAAAGAAGCCAGTCGTTTTCGCCGAGAACGATGTCGTCGGCAATGTCGAAATTCGCGTCGATCCGGTATCGCCGCACTTCGATGCCGGCCATCTCGGGCGGTTCGAGCATCGTTTCGCAGTTGTACCAGGGCATCCAGATGCGCCCGGGCCGGCCCGCGTTCAGCAGGGCGAGAAATGCAGCGCGGGCAGACTGGAAGCGCTGCGCATCGGGATAGCGCTCGCCGTTGCCCGGCGGCAATTCCAGTTCGAGGTATCCGCCGATTGCGTCGCTATTCATCGTCCTGCCTTTGAGGTCGTGAGGAATCGGCTATTGTCCGGTTCCTCACGGAGAGTGTTCGTTCAGCTCGCGCGACGATTGCGCCATGCACACGCGAGGATCACTTCGATGATGCGTTCCTGTTCCTCCTGTTCGAGCGCCGGGTAGATCGGCAGGCACAACACCTGGCGCGACAGCGCAGTCGCAACGGGCAGATTCTGCGCGTTGGAGGACGGCAGGCCTCGGTACATCGGGAATTCGCTGATGAGCGGGTAAAAGTAGCGGCGCGCCGCAATGCGATGCTGCCTCAACTCTTCATACAACTCGTCGCGATTGAGCGGAAACTCGGGCCGAACGAGCAGAGGAAAGTACGAGTAATTCCTCGTGCAGTATTCGGGCACGTCATGCATGGAGAGACCATTGACGTTGCGAAACGCCTTGCGATAACGCTCGTCGATAGCGCCGCGCTGTGCGAGCACCTGATCCATGTATTTCAGTTGAAGCACGCCGAACGCGGCCTGAACCTCGTTCATCTTTCCATTGATGCCGGGCGCGACGACGGTCGTTTCGTCGACGAAACCGAAATTCTTCAGGTTGTCGATGCGACGCTTGGTTTTCTCGTCCCGGCAGATGATCGCTCCGCCTTCGAACGTATTGAACACCTTGGTGCCGTGAAAGCTCAGCACCGACATGTCGCCGTATTCGAGAATCGAGCGATCGCGAATGCGAACGCCGAACGCATGCGCTGCGTCGTAAATGACGCGCAGGCCATAGGTATCCGCGATTGTTTCGATACGCTCCACGTCGCAGGGATTGGCGTACACATGAACGGGCAGGATCGCGGTGGTCTGTGGCGTGATGGCGGCTTCGATCTTTTCCGGATCGAGATTCATGGTGACGGGATCGACGTCGGCGAACACCGGTTTGATGCCGTTCCAGTGCAGCGCATGCGTCGTCGCGACGAAGCTGAACGGCGTGGTAATCACCTCGCCCGTAATCTTCATCGACTGCAACGCGGTGATGAGCGCCAGCGTTCCATTGGAGAAAAGCGACAGGTGTTCGACGCCGAGATACTCGCACAGCTGCTTCTCGAGTTCGCGATGGAAGACGCCGTTATTCGTCACCCATTTGCGTTGCCAGATTTCCTCGAGGTACGGCATGAATTCTTCGAGGGGCGGCAAATAGGGCTGCGTGACGGGAATCGGACTGCCAGGCGCGCCGAGTCCGGATACGGTATTTGCCGCGTGGCTGGCGAGCTGCTGCGCGTCCTGCCCCGAAAGGGCTCCAGCCACCTCGCGGTTGGCAAACAGGGTGTCCGTGGTCATGAGGGGGTGCGCCTCGTCAGTCGTTGTCGTCCGGGTCCGCGACGCGGAGCAGGAAACATCGCCTTCGAACGGGATCGAAGGCGGGCTGGTTCAAGTGTGTCACCGACACATGTGATGCAGTCGGTGAATAAGGGGGGCGAATAGGTTTCAATTCGCCGGAAAGACGGCATACGCTGCCGTCCCGATGCGTTCGACAATGTCTTCAGTTCACGAACACGGGCGCCTGTCCCTTTGCGAACAGGAAGAACGGCTCGCGCTCGTTGCAGCCACACGCGGCTGGGTCGATATCGCCGAGCACGGTCGTGTGCGGATACAGGTCGCCGTCCAATCCTGCGGCGCGAATGCGGCCCGGAAGATCGGTGCCGAACAGCCGCACATGGTCGTTCTGCCCAAAGTAATGCGTTGCAAAAGGCTGCGACGGCGGAAGGGTGAGTTCGAACGTATGCTTGATCAGCGGCGAATAAGGCGTTTGCGCAACCAGATGCCCACCGGGGGCGAGGCATCGGGCGAATTCGGCGAGCGCCTTGTCCGGGCTGTCGACGTGTTCCAGCACGTGATTGCAGATGATCAGATCGAAATAGCCGTCGGGAAAACCGATCCGCTCCACGTTGATCGCGCGGTGATCGGGCTTTTTCGGAGAGAGATCGCCGGCGACGTACTCCAGCGGCGCAAGCGCGCGCAGGCGTTGCTCAATACCCGCCTCGGGCGCGATGTGCAGGATGCGTTTCTGGCCGATGTCGTTGAGAATCCGGGTGCGGCCGAAGTAAAGCCACAGGTGCCGCTCGCGATCGTTGCAATTGCAGTTCGGGCACAGATGGTTCTCGAGCGTCGAGCCGACCGCACCCATCTGCTGCATGAATTCGCGGTTGCCGTTGACGTCGGGATGCGGAATCCAGCTGCTTACCGGGGTCTCGCAGACGGCGCAGAATTTCTCTGCTGACGGGGCCGCGGCGGCCTTGCGGCGTGCGGCGATCCGCGCACCGAGGGCCTGTCGCGCATGCGCGAGATCGGTCTGGAACTGGCTCGAATCGAGCAGCTCGCTCGGATCGCGCTGGATCAGTTCGTCGAGATTGGCGGCGAGGCGCGCGATCTCCGGCAACCGGATGGCCCACATCGCGTAAAGCTGCGCCAGTTGACGCTTCACGCCTTCAAGCGCGACGCCGCTCAGGTTTCCGGCGGCGGCTTCGCTGCGCGCCAGCAATTCCCATTCGTACAGGCCTGCGCTGATGTGCGGGCTGAACTGATTCGATGCCTGGTCCGCGTGCCGCCTGAATGCACTCAGGTATCCGCCGACGGCAACGATCGGCGCCTGCTCGGACGCGTTCAGATAGGTCGCGACATCGCCCAGGAAGTCGAGCCGCTGCGACCGGTAATGAAAGAGCTGCGCCGGATCGAACCGCTCGCGATCGAGCATCACGTTGCTCGGCTCGCCGACGAAGTTGTTCAGCAGGCCGACCATGTTCTGCACGAGGAACGCGCGATCGACGCGGGCCGTCTTGCCGTCGTCGAGAAGACGCGGCGGCGCGGACGTGACCTTGTCGTCGGCATCGACATACACGCGCTCGTGAAAGGCCAGCACCGAATCCGGGTTGGCCTGCAGCGCGGCGACCAGCGCTTCGACCGACGTCGGCAAAAGCGCGTCGTCATCGAAGAGGAACTTGATGTATTTGCCTTGCGCGCGCTCCCACAGCGCGAGAATGTTGCGCGTGCCCTTCTGGAAGCCGTGATGGAAGTACTGGACGCGCGGATCGTCCATGCTTTTGACGATTCCCTCGAGCTTGCCATCGGGCGTGTCGTCGCCCACGAGAATCTCGATGTCCGTGAACGTCTGATTCCGCGCGCTTATGATCGCCCGCGCGAGGTACTGCGGCTTGTACGCAGGAATCAGGATACTGACCGTTGCCATTAAAACGAACTCTCCGTATTCAGTCTGGTGGTGGGCGTCGCGGGCTGGGCCGGCGGCAGGCCGTCGAACGGCGTGCAGGCGGGCGCGGATGGACGCAGCTTTCAGCAATGCGTCGAGACTAACGCCGATCGCCGCGCTTTAATCCGGGAAACAGACCAGCATTTAGCGGGTATTTCGCACCGTTCGGCGTCAACGCATGCAGGTGGCGCACGGTCCGGCGCGCGCCACAGTGCGGGGAATAGCGACCGTTTTCGCGTCCTTATCCACCGATCAGGTGCGACGGGCGGCAATCAGAATAGACGTCAAGATTCATGTGTCGGTAATGCGCAGTTCTTCTTCGTGGCGATGCTGCGTGGCGAAGCACGAGTGCGCGTTGATAGCCGGTACCGTGCCGGCGCAACCCGATGACGCCTGGACTCATCGTCTTTTTCTGGACCACCTGTTTATGAAGCCCATTCGCCTGGTTTGCGGCACGCGCGCCTCTTACGACGACTTCTCACAGAAGACGGCACTCGGCCGCTCGCTCTCGCTGTTTCGCCACGCGACGCCGCCGCAGTTGATGCTGTTCGACAACAACCGGGCCGGTCTTTCGTCGATCTACAACTACGCGATCGAACAATCCCGCAACGATCCGGCGATCCTCGTGTTCCTGCACGACGACCTGCATCTGTGCGACTTCTACTGGATGGACCGCATCCGCGACGCCGTGACGCAATTCGACATCGTCGGGCTGGCGGGCAATACGCGCCGCCTGCCGGGCCAGCCGTCGTGGTTCTTCAAGGACGCGACGTTCACGCGCGACGATCCGCAGTATCTGAGCGGCGTCGTCGGTCATGGCGACGGCTTTCCGTGCTCGAACATGTCGATCTACGGCCCGCCCGGGCGCGAATGCAAACTGCTCGACGGCCTGCTGCTCGCCGCGGATAGCCAGCGGCTGATCGAAAGCGGCCTTACGTTCGACGAACGCTTCGAGTTCCATTTCTACGACCTCGATTTCTGCCGCCAGGCCGAGTCGCGCGGGCTGCGTATGGGAACGTGGCCGATGAGCGTCGTCCACGAAAGCGGCGGCTCGTTCGGCAGCCCCTCGTGGCGCGGCGGCTACGAGCGCTACATGCAGAAGTACATGGGCGTGTAAGCGCGCCGTTATCCGCGTCACGTCAGAACCAACGATGCAAGCGCCAGCCGATCACGAATCGAAGACGCACGGCGACGTCCCAATGGACGGGACGTCGCACGCACCGCTTCCCGCTTTCGATGCCGCCGCCGCATTGCAGGCCGCTTTCGCGCATCATCAGGCGGGCCGCACGGCCGAAGCCGCCGATCTGTACAAGCAGATTCTCCAGCACGACGAAACGCACGCCGATGCGCTGCATTTTCTCGGCGTGCTCGCCTGCGATGTCGGCAATCTGCCAGCGGGCCTCGAACTGATCGAGAAGTCGATCCAGTTGCATCCGAACGCGATCTATCTGAACAATCTCGGCAACATGCGGGGCCGCGCGCGCGACCAGCAGGGTGCGATTGCCGCCTATCGAGCGGCGCTGTCGCTCGCGCCCGACTATGCGGACGCGCTCAGCAACCTCGGCTACGTGTTGCGTGAAACGGGCGACTCGCTGGGTGCGATCCGCTGCTGCAAGCAGGCAGTCCGCCTCAATCCAGCGCATGCGCAAGCGTGGATCAACCTCGGCAACGCGCTGCTCGATTTCGGCAGCGACGAAGAGGCGCTCGACAGCTACATCAAGGCGCTCGCGCTGAACCCGAACGACGCGAACGCGCACAACAACGTCGGCAACATCCTGGAAAAATACGGCCGCGCGGCAAGCGCCGCCGAGTCGTATCAGCGCGCGCTCGCACTCGAACCGCACCGCGCGTCGCTGCACAACAATCTCGGCAACGTGTTGCGCGATCAGGGCCAGCTCGATCAGGCCACGGCGAGCTACAAGCAGGCCGTCGCGCTCGATCCCGGCTTCGCGCAGGCGCACAGCAATCTGCTGCTGCTGCTCAACACGCGGCCGGACGTGAGCCTGAACGAGCAGTTCGATGAAGCGCGCAAGTTCGGCGAGCGGCAAACGGCGAAAGCGCAGCGCTTCGAGCATGCAGCAAGCGCGAGCGAAGCGGGCAAGCGTCTGCGCGTCGGCTTCGTGTCGGGCGATCTGAACTCGCATCCCGTCGGCTTTTTCCTCGAAAGCGTGCTCGGCCATCTGGACCGCGCGCGCATCGAACTCGTCGCCTACGCGACGCGCAATCGCGACGACGCCGTATCGCAACGGTTGCTGCCGCAGTTCAGCGCGTGGCACGACGTCTCGCGCCTGGACGACGCAATCTGCGCGCGCCGTATCCGCGACGACGCGATCGATATCCTCGTCGACCTGTCCGGTCACACGAATCACAACCGCTTGCCCGTGTTCGCGTGGAAGCCCGCGCCCGTGCAGGCGACATGGCTCGGCTACTTCGCGACGACGGGCCTTGCATCGATCGATTACGTGATCGCGGATCGTCACGTGCTGCCGCTCGACGAAGCGTCGCAATTCCTCGAAGCGCCGTGGCACCTGCCCGACAGCTATCTGTGCTTCACGCCGCCGCCGTTCGATATCGCGGTCGGCCCGCTGCCTGCGAACGCGATCGCGAATGGCGCGATCACGTTCGGCTGCTTCAACCATCTGGTGAAGCTCAACGATGCCGTCGTCGCACTGTGGGCGCGCGTGCTCGACGCCGTGCCCGGTTCGCGTCTCTTGCTCAAAACCCGGCAACTCGACGATCCCACCGTGCAGCAGGCCACGCTCGATCGCTTTGCTGCGCACGGCATCGACGCGAAGCGTTTGATTCTCGAAGGCCAGTCGCCGCGCGCCGAACTGCTCGCGGCTTATAACCGCGTTGACATCGCGCTCGATCCGTTCCCGTACGCGGGCGGCACGACGAGCGTCGAAGCGTTGTGGATGGGCGTGCCCGTGCTCACGCGTCGCGGCGAGCGCTTTCTGTCGCACGTCGGCGAAAGCATCGTGAATACGGCGGGTCTGCCCGACTGGATCGCAAGCGACGACGCGGACTACATCGCCAAGGCCGTCAGTTTCAGCGCACAGCGCGACGAACTGGCGGCGCTCAGAAGCACGTTGCGCGAACGCCTGCTGGCTTCGCCGCTGTGCGACGCGCCGCGTTTCGCGCGCCATCTCGAAGACGCATTTCACGGCATGTGGGCGCGCCACGTCGCATGCCATCAAGTCAACGACGGGCATCCCGCCCAACCGGATCGACATTCATCAGGGGACGCCCGCCACGCCGCGGAGCGCAATTTCGCATGACAGACTTCAATCAGAACCACAACGGCTCGTGGCAGCGCATTCCGACGCCCGCCAACTTCGGCGCGGCGCCGGCACAAGCAGCGCCCGACGCAGCCGCGCAGGAGCGCGTCGCGTCGATGCTGCAAGCGGCCGTCGAGCATCACGAAGCCGAGCGCTTCGATGAAGCGGAAACGCTGTATCGCCAGATTCTTGCGATCGACCCGAATCACGCGGATGCGATGCATCTGCTCGGCCTGATCGCGTACGAGTTCGGCCAGTACCAGACGGCGTGCGATCTGATCATGGCGGCCATCACGCGCACGCCGAACGCGTTCTATTACTACAACCTCGGCAACGTGATGCAGGCGTACAACCGGCCTGCCGCTGCAGCCGAGTGTTTTCGCCAGGCGCTCACGCTGCAGCCGGATTACGTCGACGCGCACAACAACCTGGGCAATGCGCTGCGCGCGCTGAAGGATCATCACGCGGCCGTGCAGTCGTTCTGTCAGGCGATCAACCTGAAGCCGGATCACGCGCGCGCATACAACAATCTCGCGAACACGCTGATGGAGCTCGATGAGCTCGAAGCCGCGATCGAAGCATGGCGCAACGCGATCGCGCTGCGTCCCGATTTCGCGGAGCCGCGCAGCAATCTGCTGTTCGCGCTGAACTATCAGCAGCAGACGACGCCGCAAACGTATCTGGAAGAAGCGCTGAAATTCGGCGATGAAATGGCCGCACGCGCCACGCCGTTCGATACGTGGCTCGTCGATGCGGGCACGCGCGAAGGCCGTCCGCTGCGCGTGGGCATCGTGTCCGGCGATCTGAAGAAGCATCCGGTCGGATACTTCATCGAAAGCGTGCTGGCGAATCTGGATGCGTCGCGCGTGCAACTGGTTGCGTATCCGACGCGCGATGTCGAAGACGAACTGACGGCACGCATCAAGCCGTCGTTCTCGGCGTGGACGAGCCTCGCCGGTGTCAGCGACGAAGCCGCCGCGCAGCGCATCCGCAACGACGCGATCGATGTCCTGATCGACGCGTCGGGTCATAGCACGCATAACCGTCTGCCGCTCTTCGCATGGAAGCCGGCGCCCGTGCAGGTCACGTGGCCGGGCTACTTCGCGAGCACGGGCGTGCGCGAGATCGATTACATCCTCGGCGATGCACACGTGCTGCCCGAAGCGGAAGAAGCGCACTTCGTCGAAAAGCCGTGGCGTTTGCCCGACAGCTATCTGTGCTTCACACCGCCGACGGATCACGTCGAAACGGGCGCGCTGCCGATGCTCGCGAACGGTCACGTCACGTTCGGCTATTTCGGCAACGTGACGAAGATCACGGATCACGTCGTCGGCGTGTGGTCGACGCTGCTGCAAAAGGTGCAAGGCTCCGTGCTGTTCCTCAAGTCCGGCCAGTTCGACGACGCGCACGTTCGCGACGCGTTCCTGCGCCGCTTTGCGACGCGCGGCATTCCGGCGTCGCGACTGATCATCGAAGGCCGCTCGGCGCGCGGTGAGTACCTCGCCGCCTACCGTCGCGTCGACATGATGCTGAGCCCGTTCCCGTACGGCGGCGGCACGACGACGGCGGAAGCGTTCTGGATGGGCGTGCCTGTGCTGGCCCGCCACGGCGACCGCTTCGTCACGCATATCGCGGAAACGATCTGCCACGCGGCCGGTCTCGCCGACTGGATCGCCGCCGACGATACCGACTACGTCGAAAAAGCCGTCGCGTTCGCAGCGGATAGCGAACGTCTGTCGACGCTGCGCGGCGGTCTGCGCGCGCAACTGCTCGACTCGCCGCTGTGCGATGCGGCTCGCTTCGCGCGCAATCTCGAAGCGGCGCTGCACGGCATGTGGGAACAACGCGTGGCGCAAGCAGTGGAGGCCGCGCAGTGAACGCACAGTCGGTCCTGATCACGGGCGGCGCAGGGTTTCTCGGCTCGCATCTGTGCGACCGGCTGGTCGCGGCCGGTCACGACGTGATGTGCGTGGACAACTTCCACACGGGCAGCAAGCAGACGATTCACCACCTGATCGGCAAGGTGAATTTCGAAGTGATCCGTCATGACGTGTGGCTGCCGCTGTATGTGGAAGCGGACCGCGTGTTCAACATGGCGTGCCCCGCGAGCCCCGTGCATTACCAGAGCGATCCTGTCTCGACGGTGAAGACGGCCGTGCTCGGCGCGATCAACATGCTCGGGCTCGCGAAGCGCTGCGGCGCGCGCATCCTGCAGGCATCGACGAGCGAAGTCTACGGCGACGCGCAGCAGCATCCGCAGCGCGAAACGTATTGGGGCAACGTCAATCCGAATGGTCCGCGTGCCTGCTACGACGAAGGCAAGCGCTGCGCAGAAACGCTGTTCTTCGATTATCACCGTCAGCATGGCGTCGACATTCGCATCGCGCGGATTTTCAATACGTACGGTCCGCGCATGCGTCCCGACGATGGCCGCGTGGTGTCGAACTTCATCATGCAGGCGCTGCAAGGCGAGCCGATCACGCTATACGGCGACGGCTCTCAGACGCGCTCGTTCTGCTATGTCGACGATCTCGTCGACGGGCTGCTGCGCCTGATGGATCACGAAGGCGAGCCGGGGCCGTTCAACATCGGCAATCCGAGCGAAATCACGATCCGCGAGCTCGCGGAAACGGTGCTGCGTCTGACAGGTTCGCGCTCGCGCATCGAGTACCGGCCGCTGCCGTCGGATGATCCTGTGCAGCGTCGTCCCGATATCACGAAAGCCCGCGAGCATCTCGACTGGCAGCCGGGCGTGACGCTCGAAGACGGTCTCAAGGAGACCATCGCGTACTTCAAAAAGGTAGTGAAGCAATGACTTGCGATCTGATCGAAGCGGTTTGTCCCGTTTGCTCGAACACGGTTGCCGCGCGCTTTTTCCCGGCGGGCGAACAGACGCTGGCGACGCTCGCGTGGCCCGATTCCGCGCACGCCGCGCAGGCGCTGCCGCGTCACGCGCAGGATTTCGTGCAGTGCCCGTCGTGCACGCACGTGTGGAATCACCGCTTCGAGTACGACGCGATTCCGTATCAAAGCAATCCGAACCGGATGTTCAACAACGGCAGCATCTGGAAAGGGCATCTCGCGCAGACGCGCGACCTCGTGCTGTCGCGTTTGCCCGATGCGCCGAACGTCGTCGAAATCGGCTGCGGCGAAGGGCATTTCGTGCGCGGACTCGCGCAGTCGCGTCCCGCAGGCCGCTTCATCGGCTTCGATCCGAATGCGACGCCGGAGACGGGTTTGGGCGTGGAGTTTCATCCGCGCCTGTTCGAACCGCTCGCCGATATGAACGCGTTCAAGCCGGATGCAGTCGTGATTCGGCATGTGCTCGAGCACCTGACGGAACCGGCACGTCTGCTCGAAGCGCTCGCGTGGGGCGCGATGTCGGCGGGCAACGATTGCTGGCTGTTCGCAGAAGTGCCGTGTATCGACCGCGTGTTCGAGACGCATCGTCTCGCCGATTTCTTCTACGAACACGTGTCGCACTTCACGACGGAATCGTTCCGCACGCTGATGTCGCGCGCCGGCGAAATCGTCACACTCGATCACGGCTACGACGGCGAAGTCGTCTATGCGCTCGTGAAGCTGGCGGTGCCCGCGAAGGCACGCTCGCGCGCGGAAGCGGCGGCGCGTTTCGCGGCACGCACGGTCGAAAGCCGCGCGACGATTGCGCAGCAGCTGTCGCAACTGAGCGCGTCGGGCCAGCGCGTCGCGATCTGGGGCGGCACTGGCAAGGCAGCGGCGTTCATCCATCATTTCGGCGCGGATGCCGAGCGCTTTCCGCTCGTCGTCGATTCCGATCCGGGCAAGGTCGGCACTTTCGTGCCGGGCACGGGCCAGCGCATCGAGTTCCGCGACGTGCTGAAGCAGACCGATGTCGACGTGATCGTGATTCCGACGCAATGGCGTGCGCGCGACATCATCGCCGAGATGACGCGCGAAGGCATCGCGATGAAGAGCGTGATGATCGAGCACGACGGCGGTCTCGTCGATTTCTTCGCGCAGTCGCATCCTTATTGAACGGCTGGAACGCTTGACCATGCACGACATTCCGGGTCTTCTGAACGCCGCGCTGACGCATCATCAGGCGGGACGTCTCGCCGACGCGCAGGCGCTCTACGACGCCATTCTGCAGACCGAGCCGGCGCAATCGGATGCGCTGCATTTCTCCGGGCTGCTCGCGTGCCAGACGAATCGCGCGGACGCGGGCATCGCGTTGATGCGCGCGTCGATCGCCGCGAATCCGAATGCCGTCTACTACAACAATCTGGGCAACGTGCTGCTCGGACGACGTCAGCTGGGCGAAGCGATCGAGGGCTACCGGCAGGCCGTGAATCTGCGTCCCGATTACGCGGAGGCGCACAACAATCTCGGCAATGCGCTGCGCGAAGCGGGCGACGCGAATGCGTCGATGATGAGCTGCGCGACGGCGATCGAACTGCGTCCCGGCTACGCCGAGGCGTACAACAATCTCGGCAACGCACTGCGGGATCTCGGTGATCTCGGCAATGCGGTGCTGGCGTATCAGAAGGCCGTGTCGTTCAGGCCTGACTACGCGGACGCGTTCGGCAATCTTGCACGCGCGGAGGCCCGGCGCGGTAATGCGGATGCATCGATTGCCGCGTTCCGTCATGCACTCGCGCTCGATCCGACCCGCGTCGACAATCACGACACCCTCGCGAAGCTGCTGCACGCACGCGGCGAAATCGACGCCGCAATCGACGTGCTGCAACAGGCGGCACAACGCGCGCCCGCCGATGCCGCGCGTCATCGCATGCTCGCGCAATGGCTCGGTAGCCGTCAGCGCTGGGACGAAGCGGCGCATGCATTGACGTCCGCAGTCGAACGCGCGCCGAACGACGCATCGGGTTATCTCGAACTCGGCGACGCGTATCAGCACGCCGACAAGCTCGACGCGGCGATTCTCTGCTATCGGACGGCAACCGAACTCGCGCCGCGGGATGCGTCCGCGCATCATCGGCTGGCCGTTGCGCTGCTCAAGCAGCGCCGCGCCGACGAAGCGCTCAAGAGCGCGCAAATGGCTGTATCGCTGGAACCGCATTCGGCCGTGCCGCATGTGAATCTCGGCGACGTGCTGAGCATGCTCGGCGACGCAGACGGCGCGATTGCGAGCTACCGGCGCGGCATCGCGCTCGACGGCGAAATGGAACTGGCGCACAACCGCCTGCTGTTCGATCTCGCGACGCACGCACCGACGCCGCCCGCCGTCACGCTCGCGACCGCGCGCGAATTCGGCGCGCGCATGGCCGCGCGTGCGCGCCGCTGCGAGCATCCGGCTCGGCATCATGACGGACGCAAGCTGCGTATCGGCTTCGTATCCGGCGATCTGCAACTGCACCCCGTCGGTATCTTTATCGAATCGGTGATGGAGCATTTCGCGGACGGCAGCTTCGATCTGATCGCCTATTCGACGCGCGCGAGCGAAGACGACATCACCGCGCGGCTGAAACAGCGCTTCACCGCGTGGCGCAGCCTCGTGAATGTGCCCGACGAACAGGCCGTGCAGATGATTCGCGACGATCGCATCGACATACTCGTCGATCTGTCGGGGCATACCGTGCATAACCGCTTGCCCGTGTTTGCGTGGAAGCCCGCGCCCGTGCAGGTGAGCTGGCTCGGCTACTTCGGCACGACAGGTCTCGCCGAAATGGACTACGTGCTCGGCGATCCGTACGTTCTGCCCGTCGCCGAAGAGTCGCACTACGTCGAGAAAACCTGGCGTCTGCCCGACAGCTATCTGTGCTTCACGCCGCCGAAAGACGACGTCGCAGTCGGCCCATTGCCGATGACGCGCAACAGTCACGTGACGTTCGGCTATTTCGGCAAACTCGTGAAGATCACGCCGAATGTGATCGCCGCATGGTCGCGTCTTCTGCATGCAGTGCCGGGCGCGAAGCTGATGATGAAGTCGCACGAACTCGGCGCCGCGCATGCGTGCCGCTCGACGACTGCGCAATTCGCAGCGCAAGGCATCGACGCGTCGCGTCTGATTCTCGAAGGCGGCTCGCCGCGTCACGAATATCTGGACGCGTATAACCGCGTCGACATCATGCTGAGCCCGTTTCCCTATCCGGGCGGCACGACGACGGCGGAAGCGCTGTGGATGGGCACGCCCGTCGTCGCGCTCGAAGGCGATCGCTTCGTCACGCATATCTGCGAGAGCGTGCTGAACGCGGCGGGACTCGCCGGGTGGATTGCGCGCGACGAAGATGAATACATCAAGCTCGCGAGCGCGTGGGCCGCGCAGCCTGAGCACCTGGCTGCGTTGCGCGACGGTTTGCGTGCGCAGACGCTGGCTTCGCCGCTGTGCGATGCGCGGCGTTTCGCGACGAATCTGAAAGCGGCATTCGATGGCATGTGGACGCAGTACGTCGACTCGCACGCTGCATGAATCAAAAGGATCACAGTGGATCACGCTAATCTTCTCAACACCGCGCTCGCGCATCACCAGGCCGGCCGGCTCGCCGAAGCCAAGGCGATCTACGACGAGATCCTGCGCGCCAATCCCCGGCATTCCGATGCGCTGCATTTTCTCGGCCTGCTCGCGTGCCAGATTCAACAGTACGACGCGGGCATCACGCTGATGCGCCAGTCGATCGCGATTCTGCCGAACGCGATCTATCACAACAATCTCGGCAACGCGTTGCGCGAGCATGGCCAGCTGAAGCAGTCGATCGATTCATATCGCGAGGCCGTGACGCTCAATCCGGGTTATGCCGAAGCGCATAACAATCTCGGCAATGCGCTGCGAGAAGATCGTCAGCCGGATGCCGCGATGCACAGCTGCGCGCACGCAATCGAACTGCGTCCCGGTTACGCCGAGGCGTACAACAATCTCGGCAATGCGCTGAAGGATCTCGGCGAGACGGATAGCGCGGTGCTCGCGTATCGCAAGGCGATTTCGTTCAGACAGCACTACGCGGACGCGCACAACAATCTCGGCAACGCGTTGACGGAGCAGGGCAAATACGACGAAGCGATCGCCAGCTATCACAGCGCCATCGCGCTCGATCCAAACCGCGCGCTGATACATAACAGTCTCGGCACGCTGTACCTCGCGCGCGGCGAACTCGCCGAAGCGGCGGCGAGTCTGCGACGCTCGGTCGAACTCGATCCCGAGCGGCCCGGTGTCCACAACAATCTCGCGAACACGTTGCGCGATATGGGCGATCTCGAAGCCGCACGGGCGCATTACGCGAAAGCGTTGCAATTGGCCCAGGCGGTCGTGGACGCCTATCAGACTGGCGGCGGTGCGACGTCGCTTGCACACCTCCGTTTCCCCAAACCGCAATTGACGCTCGCCGAAGCGTTCGCGACACTCGGCAACGCGTGGTATGGCCTTTATCGCTACGAAGAGGCCATCGAAAGTTATCTGCGAGCCGTCGCGCTCACGGACGACGACGCCGAAGTGCATCACAATCTCGCCGTCGCTTATCTGAAAACCGAACGCGCGAATGAAGCGCTGCGCTACGCGCGCAAGGCGCTCGAGTTGAAGGACGGTTCATCGCGGATGCACATCAATCTCGGCGATGTGTTGCGCTCGCTGGGCGAACTGGAAGCCGCCGTGAACAGCTATCGGAGCGCCATTGAACGGTCTCCGGATGCCGACGTTGCTCATACCGCACTGCTGTTTTGTGAGGCGAGCATGTCACAGCGCCCGGTCGAGGAGTTCCTGGCCGATGCGATCTATTTCGGCAAACGGATGGCCGCGAACGTCACGCCATTCGCACATACGCGTGCGCCGCGCGGCACGCGGCCGTTGCGTGTCGGTTTCGTGTCCGGCGATCTGCGCACGCATCCCGTCGGCATTTTCACCGAAAGCGTGTTGCGTCATGTCGATCCATCCCGGATCGAACTGATCGCCTACCAGACCAACGATGTCGAAGACGAGACGACGCAACGGCTCAAGCCGCTCTTCGGCGAATGGACGCAACTGTGGAAGCTTTCGCGCGAGGCCGCGGCCCAGCGGATTTTCGACGATCGCATCGACATCCTGCTCGACATGTCGGGCCATACGGCGTTCAACCGGTTGTCGGTGTTTGCGATGAAGCCGGCGCCCGTTCAGGTGACGTGGCTTGGATTTTTTGCGTCGACGGGCATCGCGCAGATGGATTATGTGCTCGGCGACCGTTACGTGTTGCCGCCCGAGGAAGCGCATCACTTCATCGAAAAGCCGTGGCATCTGCCCGACGGCTATCTGTGCATGACGCCGCCGGAGCATGATGTGTCGGTGGGGCCGCTGCCGATGCAGGCAAATGGCTTCGTCACCTTCGGCTATCTCGGCAAGCTCGCGAAGATGACGGATGAGGTGCTCGATCTGTGGGTGCGCGTATTGCGTGAAGTGCCCGACTCGCGTCTGCTCATCAAGGCGCACGAACTCGATCGCAAGCATGCCGTCGACGCAACGCTCCAGCGCTTCGCAGAGCGTGGGATCGACGCGTCGCAACTGATTCTCGAAGGAGGATCGAAGCGCGGCGAGTACTTCAAGACATATCATCGCGTCGATATCGTGCTGAGTCCGTTCCCGTATCCGGGCGGCACGACGACGGCGGAATCGCTGTGGATGGGCGTGCCCGTCGTCGCGATGAAGGGCGATCGTTTCCTCGGCCACATCTGCGAAAGCGTGCTGCATTCGGCGGGATTCGGCGAGTGGATCTGCGACGATCAGGCGAGCTACGTCCAGAAGGTTCGAGAACTCGCGTCGAGTGTCGAATCGCTGGCAAAGTTGCGCGCAGGCTTGCGCGAACATGTGCTCGCTTCACCGATGTGCGATGCGCACCGCTTCGCGCGCAACTTCGAAGATGCGCTAGAAGGCATGTGGAGCGCGTACGAAGAAAGCGGCAACTGAAATCAGTCTCGATGTCCGCATTGCGCCTGCGCGGCGCAATGCGGACATTTGCTTTTGTACAGGTGAAAAAAAAGCTGCATCGCTGCAGCTTTATCAATCCGCGCAGTTCTTGTTGACTACGGCGCGCGGCGTTCTTCAGATTCGATAACTCAGAGCATGCCCGTCGTGTGATACAGGCTCACCGACTTGATGCGGCGAAGCGCGTCGCCGTGACGCTCGGTGAGGCGGTCCATGCCGTTGCGCGCATGCATGCTGATCCCTGCGTCGATATGCTGGATCATGCGGATCTTTTCCAGTGCTTCGGGCGTTTGCTGCGGGCTCAGCGACATCAGCAGCGGCGAGCGCTCTTCGACGATCGCCGACGCGCGCGGCCAGTCTTGTTGCGAAACCGCGTCTTCGAGAGCGCGGGTCAAATCCAGTGCGCGGGTCAGCGAATCGTTCATCATGAGTTCCGTTTAGCGGGTATCCGCGTTACTTCGAGTTCAGCGAGCCCGACAGGCCGCCTCCGCCGAACAGCTGGTTCAGGTAGGCCGTGTTGTTCTGCATCGTCGTCATCAGCGTGTTCAGCGCCGAGAACTGCGCGTTGTACTGATCGGTCAGCGTGCTCTGATAGTTCGTGAGCTGCGTGGCCTGATCCGACAGATTGCTCAGGTCGGTGTTCAGCGCCTGCGTGCGCTGATCGATCGTGCCGCTCGACTGCGTGTACGTGTTGATGAAGTTGTTCAGCGTCACGCCCATGCCGTTCGTCGTGTTGAACGCGGCCGCGACGGTGGAACTGTTGCTCGACAGCGCATTTTCCAGCGTCGTCGAATCGACGGACAACGTGCCGTCGTGTTGCAGGTTGATGCCGATCGACGACAGGCTGATCGTCTTGCCGCCGACGCTGATGCCGCCGCCGACCAGCGCGCCGAGCGTGTTCGTGATCGTGTTCGTCATCGAGTCGCCGAGCAGCGGGCCGGCCTGCGAGCCCGTCGCCTGCGTCGAGTCCCACGTCAGGCCCGTGGCCGTCGTGACGTAGTTGTTGTACGCGGTGACGAAGGCGTTGATGGACTTTTCCGACGCCGACGTGTCGTTCGTGATCGAGATGGTCTGCGTGCTGTTCGCGGTCGCGTTCGAGATGTCGATGTTCACGCCCGTCAGCGCCGACGTGATGACGTTCGTCGAGCTGGTGATCGCGTTGCCGTCGATCGAAAAGTTTGCGTCCTTGCCTGCCGTGACCTGCGTGAAGCTGGCCGTGTTCAGGCCGGAGCTGAGGCCCGCGCCTGCCGAAACCGACACGGTGTTGGCCGCGCCCGTCGCCGTCGAGGTCAGCACCAGATGCTGGCCGTCCGCTGCCGTGATGACGGCTGCCGAGACGCCAGGATTGTTGTTCGCCGTGTTGATCGAGTTGGCGATGGTCGCCAGCGTGTCCGTCGACGACACGTTGATCTGCATGGAGTTGCTGCCCACACCGACCGTCAGCGTGCCGCTGCCGAGGCTCGCGCCCGAGGCGTAAGCCTGCGAAGAAATCTTGTTGGCGGTCGCAATATTGGTGACGGCCAACGTGTAGTTGCCTGCCACCGCGCCCTTGCCGGTTGCCGTCGATGCCGTGACGCCCGTGCCGCTGACGGCGACTGCGAGCTGATTGAGCGCCGTGCCGTCGGACAGGCCGCTGATTGCCGTCTGCAGCGACGAAAGCGCCGATTTGATCTTGCCGATTGCGGAGAGCTCGGCGTTGTCCGAGGTCTGCTTGGTCGTGATCGCCGACGATTGCGCCGCAGTCTTCGCCGTCACGAGCGCCGACACCAGTGAATTCACATCGAGGGTCGACTTGGTCGAGCCGCTGATGATGGACTGCGCTGCCTGCTGTAGCAGGGAAGTGACGTCAGTGGATGAAGTCGAAGTCGACGTGGTGGTCATGCGGTGCTCCGATTGGCGAAACGGACTGCGTTGGGTTCTCGGCGTTCAAATGCATGATGGGAGGCGAACCTCCCAGGCATGCGATACAGCTGTTTTTTTATTCGCCGAAGCCGGGCGAGAGCCGCGGCTTCGGGTGCGGCGCCGGACTGCGCGCCGTCTGTCGTTACTCTTACTGGAGGAGCTTCAGAACTTGCTGGGGCATCGAGTTCGCTTGCGCCAGAACCGAGATACCAGCTTGTTGCAGAACCTGAGCCTTCGACAGGTTCGCCGTTTCCGTCGCGAAGTCTGCGTCGGTGATCTGCGAACGTGCTGCGCTCATGTTCGTTGCTTGCGTGTTCGTCGTCGAGATTGCAGCCTGGAACGTGTTCTGCGTTGCGCCCAGCGTTGCCTGGAACGTATTCACGCTCGTCAGAACCGTGTCGATCGTGCTCATTGCTGCCTGAGCGCCCGAAGCCGTCGAAACCGACACGCCGCTCACGCCGAGGCTGGACGCGTCCCACTTCTGCGAACCGAAGTTTGCCGTGATCTGCTGGCCGTTGAACGCGCCGATCTGGAAGTTGACCGAACCGATACCGTTCAGGACGGACTGGCCGTTGAACGTCGTTTGTTGCGCAACGCGCGTGATTTCCGTCAGACGGGTCGACACTTCCGACTGGAGGTTAGCCAGTGCGTTCGAGTCGAGCGAGCCGTCGCCTGCTTCCACTGCCAGCTGGCGGATACGTTGCAGGTTGTCGACGACCGACTGCAGTGCGCCGTTCGTGGTTTGCACCATCGAGATGCCGTTGTTGGCGTTGGCAGCACCTTGCGTCAGCGCGTTGATCGACGCCGTTTGCGTCGTCGAAATCGCGAGACCTGCCGCGTCGTCGGCAGCGGTGTTCACACGCTTGCCCGACGACAGGCGGTTGATCGCCTGCGACAGTGCGCTTTGCGAACCCGACAGGTTGTTCTGCGCGGTCAGCGAAGCGATGTTGGTGTTGATATTCAGCATTTTGCGTCCTCGTTTGTAAAACGCCTCGGATGTAGGAGGCTGTTTTGGCTCGGCGTCGCGCCTTACTGTGTGCATTGCGTCGCCGCCTGTCCTGGTTGACGGCGTGGTCAGAAGAAAACTTTAGGGGCGATCTTGCGAAATTTGGGGGCGCATGGATGCGGGCGGCACGCTGCCGGGGGCGTCTGTGACGATCGGGAAGACGGCGTATCCTTGATGGCCCGCTTCCTTTGCTCGTGGAGATGTCATGCAGAAACGCAAGCTCGGCACGTCGCAATTGCAAGTCGCGCCGCTGATGTTCGGCGGCAATGTATTCGGCTGGACGGCCGACGAAGCCACGTCGTTTTCGATCCTCGACGCATTCGCCGACGCGGGCCTGAATTTCATCGATACCGCCGACGTCTATTCGGCATGGGTGCCGGGCAATCAAGGCGGCGAATCGGAAACGATCATCGGCAAGTGGTTCGCGAAGTCGGGCAAGCGCGACAGGATCGTGCTGTCGACGAAGGTCGGCATGCTGGGAAATCGCAAGGGGCTGTCGGCGGGCAACATTCGCGCGGCCGTCGAAGATTCGCTGCGACGCCTGCAGACGGACTACATCGACGTCTACTTTTCGCATCTCGACGACGAGGAGGCGCCGCTGGCGGAGACGCTCGGCGCGTACCAGCAGCTGATCGAAGCGGGCAAGGTGCGGGTGATCGGCGCGTCGAATTATGGCGGAGCGCGTCTGCAGGAAGCGCTGCAGATCGCGCGCGACAACGGCCTGCCGCAGTATCAGGTGATCCAGCCGGAGTACAACCTGTACGACCGCGCCGCTTACGAAACCGACCTCGAGCCGATCGCACTCGCCGAACGTCTGGGCGTCGTCTGCTACTACAGCCTCGCGAGCGGGTTCCTGTCGGGCAAGTATCGTTCGCGCGACGATCTGTCGAAGAGCGCGCGCGGCCGCAAGGTCGAGGCGTATCTGAACGAGCGCGGCTTCGCGATTCTCGATGCACTCGAAGAAGTGGCAGGGCGGCACGGCAGCACGCCGGCTTCGGTGGCACTCGCGTGGCTGATCGCGCGTTCCAGCATCACCGCGCCAATTGCCAGCGCGACATCCGTCGAACAGTTGGAGAGCCTTGTCGAGGCGGTGCATCTGACGCTCACGGACGCCGATTTACGCGCGCTGAACGACGCAAGTGCCTGATCGTAAACGTCAAAAAGCTGGTCGGAAGGGTGCTTTCCTGATATCATCGGGAGTGAATTGAGATCTTTGCTCGTTTCGTCATGGGTTACTGGTGGCGAAACGCTAGCTAGGCGCGGCGCCGCAACAACGTGCGCTGCCCGCGTTTCGCGGTGTACTCCCACCTCTCTTTTCCGGCCTCCGTGGCCGCATCGCCTCTCGTTTCAGTTGTGCTTTGCCAGTTCTGGAACGACCGGAGGGCCGGCGCGTGAGTGGGCTAACCGCCACGCCATTAAACCGTATCAAGCGTTTTTAGGAATTACATGACGACGATTCTTCTGAAGGAAAATGAGCCGTTCGAAGTGGCAATCCGCCGCTTCCGCCGCGCAATCGAAAAGAATGGCCTGATCGCAGAACTGCGTGAACGCCAGGCATACGAAAAGCCGACGACGGCTCGTAAGCGCAAGAAGGCAGCTGCAGTGAAGCGCCTGCACAAGCGCCTGCGCAGCCAGATGCTGCCGAAGAAGCTGCACTAAGCACGCTTCCAGGCACGCGAAAGCACGCCAACGGCGGTGTGAGCTTCGAAAGAAGCCACACCGCCGTTTTTTATTTGGGTTTTGCGTTTGGAGAATCAGCAAGCGCGCGTGGATTTCCGCGCGGCTGGATGTTGGGAGTGAAGAGTCAGGCGGCCGTTCGGACGCGTTCGTCGGAAAGGCCGAACTGACGGGCGATCGAGCGCAGCCGGTCGCGCCATTCCCACGTGCCGAAAACGTCGTGAACGTTCTGCAGGCAACTGAGCAGGTCGACGGTGACGGGATCGTAGATATTCAGGCGGGAGCGAAGCAGCGCCTTCTTCAACGCGGACACGCCGACGTCCATATACATCGGCGTTTCACCCGGCGTTTTACCAATGAATCGCACGGGAATGCCTTCCATCGCCGTCATGTAGTCGCGCGGATGGATAAAGCTGCCGACCGGGCAACCGCCGCAATAGCCGCGGTAGGCGCCGCCGCCGCGCGGAAGCAGCGCGGGGCGGCCCTGACCGAAGAGATGATCGACTGCCCGGTCGTAAATTTCCTGATGTGTCAGGAAGTTATGGTTTTTCATGTTGGTCTCCCCCCGCGCACTGCGCAGCGGTCATTCGTTTCTGGTGCAAGGGTCGACAGTATCCTTCGACAGCCACGCCACCTAAGCTTCGACTAGGACGTCGATTACCGTCCAATTCGCGGTTTGCGGATAGCGCGCGTTGCACCAGCGCTGCCGCCGACGCCCGGCTGACTCCCCGTCCGGGGGCGCGTCTAACGACATCGCATGCATCAGTTATAACGAGCGAAATGCGAAAAAGGTCAGCCGATGTGTTGGCTAGCGCTCAGTTCTGGCGGCGGACAACTACAAATGGTATTCGAGCCATGCGGTCGATTACGCGGGGCGCCTTTGCAGAAGCGGCTCTGCCTATGCCGCATCGCAAACGCCGCTTTCCTTCGAAGGCGAACTCGATTCCGCCCTGTGTTGCAATCGCGCGACACGCATCCACAGACGACGCATTGCGCGCGCCCATCAATTCGCGCTCTTCTTGCGCCCCTTCTTGCCGAGCGACGCGCACCGCGAATAGCAGGTGCAGTCGGTCTGATGATCGTTGACCATGCCGACCGCCTGCATGAACGCATAGCAGATGGTTGTGCCGACAAATTTGCAGCCGTAGCCCTTGAGCGCTTTACTGAGCGCATCCGACACGTCCGTCGAGGCGGGCGCGTGCTTGTAGCTCGTCCACGCGTTCTGGATCGGCACGTTATCGACGAATGACCACACGAAATCCGCGAGCGAGCCGTGCTCGGCCTGAATCTGCCTGACGGCTTTCGCGTTGAGAACCGTCGACTCGATCTTGCCGCGATGGCGCACGATGCTCTCGTCGAGCACGAGCGCGTCGATCTTTTGCGGCGTATAGCGGGCGACTTTGTCGATATCGAAATTGGAGAATGCACGCCGGTATCCGGCGCGCTTGTTCAGGATCGTCGACCAAGACAAGCCCGCCTGCGCGCCTTCGAGCACGAGCATCTCGAAGAGATGCTGGTCATCTCGCGAAGGGACGCCCCACTCGGTGTCGTGATAGTGTGCGAGCGCTTCGCTCGTCGCCCAGTTGCATCGTTGTTCAGCCACGTTCAGGCTCCTGCATGGTCGGTTGATCGCCCGTCGATCGGGCCACGCCAGCATAGCGGAACGAGGTCGAGCCGCAACCTGGCCGATCGGCCAATTGTCGCGGGCGACGAGACCTGCCACGCTATGCGGTAACACATCACTGAGCGAATCGATGAAACAAGACCTCTATCTGATCGGCGTCGACGGCGGCGGCACGGGCACGCGTGTCGTGCTGGCGGACGCCGATGGGCGGGAACTGGCGCAAGGCACGGCGGGGCCGTCGGGTCTGGGCCTCGGCGTCGAGCGCGCGTGGGAATCGATCCTCGCGGCCAGCGCACAAGCGTGCGAGATCGCCGGCGTACCGGCCAACTGGCCGCGTTTCGTCTTCGGCTGCGGGCTGGCGGGCGTCAACAACCGGGACTGGCTGTCTGCGTTCCACGCGAAGGCGCCGGCGCTCGCCGGCCTGTCTGTCGAACACGACGCCTATTCCACACTGCTCGGCGCGCACGGCGGCGAGCCGGGCGTGATCGTCGCGCTGGGGACGGGCAGCGTGGCGGCCGTGCTAGACCGCGACGGCGAGTGCCGCACGGTCAGCGGCTACGGCTATCCTTCCGCCGACGAAGCGAGCGGCGCATGGCTTGGTCTACGCGCGATCGTGCACGCGCAGCAGGCGCTCGACGGCCGCGTTCCCGCCGACGAACTCTCGCAGGCGCTGATCGACCACGTCGGTGTGTCGGATCGCGAAGGGCTCGTCGTCTGGCTGTGCGATGCGAATCAGACGGCTTACGCGAGCATTGCGCGCGTCGCGGTCGAGCATCGCGAGCATCCGTTTGCCGCGCGGTTGCTGCGGGAGGCCGGTCAGGAAATCGGCAAGATGATTGCGGCGCTCGATCCGTCCGGAACCTTGCCCGTCGCGCTGTGCGGCGGGCTCGGCAAGCCGTTGAGTGAATATGTGCCCGAGCCGTACCAGGATCGGCTGCGCGCGCCGCTTTCGGATTCGGCGCACGGCGCGTTGCAACTGGCCCGGCGGGAGGCCGCGCGGATCGGCGGCGCATGACGAACCTGGCGCCAACAAAGCGCGACTCCTGGCGGAGCGCGGGCGGAAACGGAAAGCGGCGCTGCCGGAGGCGATAAAATAGACGCTTTCCGACGCCGCCTGTCCGCCTACCCATGTACAAAGTCATCGCCAGTGATCTGGACGGAACGCTGCTGAACAGCAACCACCAGGTCGACCCCTTCACGATCAGCACGGTGCGCGCACTCGAAGCGCAAGGCATACACATCGTGATCGCGACGGGCCGTCACTATTGTGACGTCGCGGGCATTCGCGACGTGCTGGGTATCCGGCCATATCTGATCACGTCGAACGGTGCGCGCGTCCACTCGCCCGACGACGAAATGATCTTCGCCGACGACCTTCAGGCCGACGCCGTCAAGCAACTCGTGAAACCGGCGCTGGTGGGCGAACATGGTCGCGTGATCGTCAATCTGTTCGCCGACCGCGAATGGCTGATCGATCGGGATGCGCCCGAGCTGCTGCGCTATCACCAGGATTCTGGCTTCACCTATAACGTGACGGATCTGCAACAGCACGACGGCGCGGACATTGCGAAGGCGCTGTACATCGGCGACCCGAAAGATCTGGCCGTGGTGGCGGCCAATCTCGAGCGCACGTTCGGCGATGCGCTGTATGTCACGTACTCACTCCCGGACTGTCTCGAGGTGATGACGGCGAATGTATCGAAAGGGCGTGCGCTGCAGTTCGTGCTCGACCGGTTGAATGTGCCGGCGGCGAAGTGCGTCGCGTTCGGCGACAACATGAACGACATCGACATGCTGGAAACGGCTGGCCATCCGTTCATGATGAACAACGCCAATCCCGATCTGATCAAGCGCCTGCCGAACGTGCCGCGTATCGGCAATAACTTCGAAGCGGGTGTCGCGCATCATTTGCGCAAGCTGTTCGCACTCGACGACGAACTGACGGCGTAAATCCCGAAGCCAAAATGCACATGGCGCGTTCCCTATTCGGGAAACGCGCCATGCAGCGTCAAACCACCTGTAGCCGATCTACACGACGTTAGTCGCGATATCCGCCGCCGCGATGGTTCTCGTTCCAGCGATTGCCGTAGTTGTTGTTCCAACGATTATCGTGATCCCAGCGGCCACGGTCCCAACCGCGATCGCGTCGATAGCCATCGTAACGATGGTCTCCCCAGTACCGATTCCCGTAGTAGACCGGTTGCGGCGCAGGCGCGACATAGGCCGGCGCGGGCGTCCCGAGCGACAGGCCGATGTTCAGATTCGCGTGCGCCTGTGCGACACCGCATGCGCCAGCGGCGAGGCCAACTGCAACGAGCATGTGAGTGACGATGCGCTTCATTGTGCTTCTCCTGTGAATGCGGCGTGCTTGCCGTACAGGTTCAATCTACGCGTCGGCGGTGCGTATCGCTGCGACAGGATGTTACGAAGTGAAAGCATGCAATGCCTGTATTCGCAGCTGTAATCGGACGTTCAGCAATCCCGCTGAAGCGCGGCATCACGAGGCGTCAGGCGCTTTGCCTATATACCGCGGGGTCGCGCGAGTCGGCGTTTGAGAAGACCGAAAGACATTCTTAAAGATGGTGAATGCGACCGTAAACCAACCTTACATTTGAACCATCTATTAATCTAGGAAAGCGCGTCTTTTCCGACGCCATAAAGAAACGGGGCGCCGAAGCGCCCCGTTTTCATTCAGGCCGGATGGTCGCAATCACGCCGTTACGCGCTCGCGCTCAACCTCTACGGCGTGCTGCGCACTGCCGGCGACCAGCGGATACACGATGCCGGCGATCACGGCGCCGAGAATCGGCGCGACCCAGAAGAGCCACAACTGATCGACAGCCGCGCCGCCGACGAACAGTGCCGGCCCCGTCGAGCGCGCCGGATTCACCGACGTATTGGTGACGGGAATCGAGATCAGATGGATCAGCGTGAGACACAGGCCGATGGCGATAGGTGCGAAACCTGCGGGTGCGCGTTTGTCGGTGGCGCCGAGGATGACGAACAGGAAGAAGGCCGTCATCACCGTTTCGCACACGAACGCCGCCGGCAACGCATAGTGGCCCGGCGAGCGGTCGCCGTAGCCGTTGCTTGCGAAGCCGCTGGCGACAAGGTGGAAATCCGGGTTGCCCGAAGCAATGACGGACAGCACATACGCGCCGAGCACCGCGCCCAGCACTTGCGCAACGATGTACGGAACAAGGTCGCGTGCCGAGAAACGTCCGGCGACGGTCAAGCCGACGCTGACGGCCGGATTCAGATGGCAACCGGAAATATGCCCGATCGCATACGCCATGGTGAGGACAGTCAGGCCGAAAGCGAGCGACACGCCCACGAAGCCGATGCCGAGACCATGAACCGGGCCGGCGAAATTTGCCGCGAGGACGGCGCTGCCGCAACCTCCTAGTACGAGCCAGAAGGTGCCGAACAGCTCCGCTGCAAGGCGCTTGGAGAGGTTCATCGTGTGTAATCCTAATAAGTACGGGGATTCAAGGACGAGAGCGCATGCGCTGCCCGGCACTTGCGAGCGCAAATTTTAAGCAACGTTGCACTAATGCACTGTCAAGAATTGTCATTCACGAACGCGGAATTATTTCGTGATAAACCGCCGGCCGTTTGAACGATTCAGCGATCTTTTATAAATACTCAGACGATATCTTTTGATAGCGCCGTATTAGCCGCCATTGCGAATTTCGTTGGCAACGGCTAATCTCCGTGCTAACCACTTTTAGAAAAAGAGGGGAGCCCAAATGTCACAATACGCAGATCTCAAGGCGCAGATCGCACGTCTCGAAGCGGAAGCGGCAGAAGCGCGTCGCAATGAAGTGGGCAATGTGATTGCCGAAATCCGCCAGAAAATCGTCGATTACGGACTTAGCGCGCACGACCTCGGTTTTGCCGAGGCGGTACGCCGCGGACGCCCGCCGAAGAAGGCGCCACTGCCCGCGAAGTATCAGGATCCGAAGTCGGGTAACACGTGGAGCGGCCGGGGAAAGCCGCCTAAGTGGATTGCCGGCAAGAACCGCGAGCGCTTTCTGATCGGCCAGGCGTAATTAGGACAAACGGCGAAAGCCGCTTGAAGGTGTTCTGGCTGAATGCGCCACTTTTCGGAATCGGTTAATGCGCGGTAAGGCACAGAAGCACGGGGATAGCTTCATTCAGTAAAAGCGCATTGCCGCCGATTGAAGAAAGCGCTTCCATTGCCCGCCGCGTCTTGAACGACGCAAATGAAAAAGCCGCCTGGGGAGGCGGCTTTTTACTGCGAGCGATCCGAAAACCGGCTTTGAACGCTCGCGCAAACGATTTACATGAACAAATTACGTGTCAATCGCCGTATCGGCAGAGTTGACCGTCATCAGCCCACTGCCACGCGGCGCAGTACCGGGCGACGCGTCGCTTCGAGCAGCGCGGTGTAGCTGTCGACGTAGTTCTGCGCCATGATCTTCGAGCTGAAGCGGCGTTCGAACTGATTGCGGATTTCCGTGCGCGACAGCTCGTCGATACGCTGCAGCGCGGCCACGGCACCCTGCACGTCTTCGCAGATGTAGCCCGTCACGCCGTGGTCGATCACTTCCGGCACCGAACCGCGGTTGAAGGCGATCACCGGCGTGCCGCACGCCATCGATTCGATCATCACGAGGCCGAACGGCTCCGACCAGTCGATCGGGAACAGCAGCGCCTTCGCGCCCGACAGGAATTCCGGCTTCTGCGCCTCGTTGATTTCGCCGACGAATTCAACGTGCGCCTGCGACAGCAGCGGCTCGATTTCCGTCTTGAAGTATTCCTGGTCGACCTTGTCCACCTTGGCGGCGATCTTCAGCGGCAGACCGCTTTGCGCAGCGATCTTGATGGCCGTATCGACGCGCTTTTCGGGGCAGATACGGCCCAGAAACGCCAGGTATTCCGGCTTCTTGCTGGTTTGCGGCGTCAGCAGCTGATCGGGCAGGCCGTGATAAATCGTGTTCAGCCAGTTCGCCTGCTGCAGCGGCAGACGCTGCGAATCCGAAATCGAGATCACGGGCGCATCTTCGAACGTGTCGAACACCGGCTGCAGTTCCGGCAGATCCAGACGACCGTGCAGCGTCGTCACGAACGGCGTGTCCAGCGTCGAAAACAGCGGGAACGGCAGATAGTCGAGGTGAAAGTGCAGCACGTCGAATTCGTGCGCGATCTTTCGCACCCGCTCGAGCAGCAGCATGTGCGGGGCGAGCGCGTCGCGGATCGTCGGATCCAGACGCAGCGCGCGCGGCCAGGCGGCTTCGAGTTTCGCGGACGTCACCGAATCGCCGCTCGCGAAGAGCGTCACGTCGTGACCGAGATCGACCAGCGCCTCAGTCAGATACGACACGACGCGTTCTGTGCCGCCATAAAGTTTCGGTGGTACAGCTTCGTACAACGGTGCGATTTGTGCGATTCGCATGCGTGATCTCCTTATGCAAAGGGGCTTCGCGCTGCGCTGCCGTGCGTGTGGCAAAAAGCGGAAGCATGTCGGACGGTTGGGCGCGGTGTGCCGCCGCCCGTGGCCAGGAAGCCCGATGGGGTTATCCCTAGGTGTCATTATCGGGATCGCGGGCGCCAATTCGAGCTATTTTTCAAACACTTAACGTTGTTACAGCGCGAAACATGATGCGTAACAAGTGCGCGTATGTCCTCGGAAAGCTCGAAGCGATGGGCTTCCAGGCAATATCCGCCGCACTTTGGGCCATACGGCGCAGCATCTTGCGCAGCCGTTTCGTCCGATCAATTTGTGCGCTGCCCAACGTATCGATGCGAATTTCGCTTTATTTCTGCTCAAGGATGGGCGCATAATCCGCTTCCCAAACCTTTCACGCGAGTTCTCGCGTGTAATCGGGCAGCGTTTTTCGCGCGTCAATGTCCGTCAAAATTCCCCGACTCAAAAATTTGTAGGAAAAAGTCCTACAGAAATCCTGGATTATTCCGTCAACCAGATGGGGCGAGTGTCCGATTTTCGTTAGCGCCTCCTTTCGCGAAAATGCACGCTAACCATAAGCGTGCCGTTCGTGGTTTTTTTTAACCCGAGCGAGCAAACGTTTTACGACGGCCTGACCAGCCAGATTCAAATCGGGGGAATTCAATGAGCACCCAAAGTGACATGCTCAATGAAATTAGGGAAGTGAACCTGTCCTATCTGCTACTCGCGCAGCGCCTATTGCGTGAAGACAAGCCAATGGGCATGTTCCGCATGGGCATTTCGGAGCAGCTGGCCGACGTGCTCGCCAACCTGTCGCTCGCGCAGACAGTCAAGCTGGCCTCATCGAACCAGGTGCTGTGCCGCTTCCGCTTCGACGATCACCAGATCCTCTCGTCGCTCGCTGACAAGGGCAAATCGACAGCCGTTGCCCAGGCGCACTCCGCCATCCTGATGGCGGGCCAACCCGTCGCGCAGATCGGCTGATATCGGCCGACGGCCGACGACGGGCGCTTCGGCGCCCGCACTGAGCCAACCTACGCGCGCCGGCGACGGCGCTTCAACCGTTTCTCGCGCTTGCGGGAGGAACGGCAACGGACGCGGGAAGCGAGGCGGATGGCACAAAAAAGCGTGGTGCTCGAAGTCAGGGAAATCACCCTGGCGATCGAACTGATCGAACTCGGCGCGCGTCTGCAGTTGCTCGAAGCTGAGACGACGCTGTCGCGCGACCGGCTGATCAAGCTGTACAAGGAAGTGAAGGGCATGTCGCCGCCCAAGGGCATGCTGCCGTTTTCGACCGACTGGTTCATGACGTGGCAGCCGAACATACACTCGTCGCTGTTCTACAACGTCTACCGTTTCATGTCGGGGCTCGGCCGATGCGAGACGATCCAGTCGATCGTCAAGTCATACCGGCTGTACCTCGAACACGTGCGGATGCACCACGACGAGCCGGCGCTGAGCCTGACGCGCGCGTGGACGCTGGTGCGTTTCTTCGACTCCGGCATGCTGCAGATGACCACATGCACGCGCTGCGGCGGACATTTCGTCGCACATGCGCACGATCCGCAGCACGGCTTCGTATGCGGATTGTGTGCGCCGCCGTCGCGCGCAGGTAAGACCCGGAAAGCCGCCGACGCCCGCTGCGAAGCGCCGCAGGCAGCCCTTTGCACGCCGCTCGACGAAGCGCTCGAAGCCTTGTCCGACGGCGTCGCCGCGCCTGTCTGAGCGCCGTCTGAGCGCCCATCGGGAGGCCCGCCGCGCGGGCTTTCCCGGCGCTTCCGATGCACTCTGGTTAACACCGTCTCCATCGCGCGCGCATTCCGCCAAAGTTTTCCGACCGCTTGCCGTAAACCTGAATAACGACGGTCTCCCGTCGCTTTTAGTGAGGGCTCGGCAGTGCTGATTTTCGTGGGAACACTCGTTACGCTGTTGTCCGTCTTCGGCGGTTATGCCATGGAGGGCGGCCATCTTGGCGCGCTCATGCAACCGGTCGAAGTGCTGATGATTGCAGGCGCGGGAGTCGGCGCATTCATCCTCGGTAACGGGATGAAAACGATCAAGGCCACACTGCGCGTGATTCCGACGCTGTTCAAAGGCGCCAAGTACAACAAGGACGTCTACATGGAGCTGATGGCGCTCCTGTACGTGCTGTTGGCGAAGGCGCGCAAGGAGGGCACGCTGACGCTCGAAGCGGATATCGATGATCCGCAGAAGAGCCCGATCTTCACGCAATACCCGAAGATTCTCGCGGACCATCACATCGTCGAATTTCTGACGGACTATCTGCGCCTGATGGTCGGCGGCAACATGAACGCGTTCGAAATCGAAAGCCTGATGGACGAAGAAATCGAAACGCATCATGCCGAAGGCGAAGCGCCCGCGCATGCGTTGATGAAGGTCGGCGACGCAATGCCGGCATTCGGTATCGTCGCGGCCGTGATGGGCGTGGTGCACACGATGGCGTCGGCCGACAAGCCGCCCGCCGTGCTCGGCGAGATGATCGCGCAGGCGCTCGTCGGCACCTTCCTCGGCATTCTGCTTTCGTACGGTCTGATCGGACCGCTCGCGAGCGTCGCGGAACAGCGCGTCACGGAATCGACCAAGATGTTCCAGTGCATCAAGGTGACGATTCTCGCGAGCCTGAACGGTTACGCGCCCGCCATCGCCGTCGAATTCGGCCGCAAGGTTCTCTTCTCGACCGAACGCCCGTCGTTCGCCGAGTTGGAAGAGCACGTGCGCCGCGTGAAGGCGAAATAAGGAACGCCGGCGATGAGCAAGGACAAAGACCGCGCAATCGTTGTCAAGCGCGCTGCGCCGAAGAAAGGCGGCCACCACGGTGGCGCCTGGAAGCTCGCGTATGCGGACTTCATGACGGCGATGATGGCGTTCTTCCTGCTGATGTGGCTGCTCAGCTCGGCCTCGACGGTTCAGCTGAAGGGCATCGCCGATTACTTCAATCAGCCGCTGAAGATCACGCTGTGGGGCGGCGATCGCAGCGCGATCGATTCGAGCCAGATTCCCGGCGGCGGCCGCGACATCTCGACGGACAAGGACGGCATCACGCGTCAGACGGACGGCTCGATCAATCGCGCCGAACACACGGCCGCGCGTGCCGACGACCAGGCGTTGCAGCAGTTGCAGGGCGCGGTCGAACGACGCGAACAGGTTCGACTGCACGACCTGCAGGTGAAGCTGATGGCCGCGATCGAAGCGAACCCGGTGCTGCGTCAGTTCAAGCAGCAGATCCGCATCGACTCGACGCTGCAGGGCTTGCGCATCGAAATCGTGGATACGCAGAAGCGCCCGATGTTCGCGACCGCGCAGGCGATCGTGCAGCCGTACATGCACGACATCCTGCAGGCGATCGGCTCGACGCTGAACGACGTGCCGAACCGCATCGTCGTGCAGGGCCACACGGACGCCGTGCCGTACGCGGGCGGCGACAAGGGCTACAGCAACTGGGAGCTGTCGGCGGACCGCGCGAATGCGTCGCGACGTGAGCTGATCGCGGGCGGCATGGACGAAGCGAAGGTGCTGCGCGTGCTGGGTCTCTCATCGACGCAGAACCTGAACAAAGCCGATCCGCTCGACCCGGAAAACCGGCGCATCAGCATCATCGTGCTGAACAAGCGCTCGGAAGACGCGTTGATGCAGGACGACACCAGTTCGACGACGTTGTCGAACGACGCAGCGGGCGCCAGCAAGCCGCTGCTGCAGAAGATTACCCAGCCGGTTTCGCCGCCTGCTGCGCAGCCTCAGTCGCCGTCGGCCAAAGCGCCGCACGCGATGCAGAAGAGCGCGGCAGGAATGGTCGAAGCGGCCTCGGTCGCGCCGCAGGACGCGGCTGACAAGAGCGCGGCGCCTGCCACGGCGACGCAATGACAGACAGCGGATGGCGGGCGCGCGCAACGAGGCGCAACCGCAATCCATCGTGAGCGCAGTGAGGATTGAATGATCAGGCACATTCTGGCAATCGACGATTCGGCAGCGATGCGGCAAATTCTTGCCGCGACGCTGACAGGTGCCGGCTATGAGGTGACGCTCGCGGCCGACGGCGACGAAGGGCTCGAAAACGCGCTCGCCATGCCGTTCGACCTCGTGCTGACCGACCAGCACATGCCGGGACGGACCGGCCTCGATCTGATCGCCGCACTGCGCGGCAACCCTTCGTATCGCGACACGCCGATCCTGGTCCTCACGACTGAATCCGGCGAGCCTTTCAAGGCAGCGGCGCGCGACGCGGGCGCGACGGGGTGGATCGAAAAACCGCTCGACCCCGACATGCTGACCGAACTGGTCGCGGCGCTCGCCTGAGCGCACCGGACAGGCAACAGCAACCGATATTTGGAAGTGGCATAGCAGCCAGGACTCTCGCGGTGACACACGCATGACACTCGACATCACTCAGTTCTACCAGACGTTCTTCGACGAAGCGGACGAACTGCTCGCGCAAATGGAGCAGCTGCTCCTGAACCTGGACGTCGGCCATCCCGATCCCGAGGATCTGGCCGCGATCTTTCGCGCGGCGCATTCGATCAAGGGCGGCGCGGCGACGTTCGGCTTCACGGCGCTGACCGAGACGACGCACATTCTCGAGTCGCTCCTCGACCGCGCGCGCAACAACGAAATCAAGCTGCGCAAGGACATGATCGACACGTTCCTCGAAACCAAGGACGTGCTGTCCGGCCAGCTGGCCGACTACCGCGCGAGCGCGGAGCCCGACGGCGCCGTCGCGGCCGCGATCTGCGCGAAGCTCGAACGGCTGCACGCGGAAAGCAGCGGCGCGGCAGCAGCGCCCGCCGCCGCACCCGCGGCAGCACCGGCAGCAGCCGAGCTCGTGGCGGAAGGCCATGCGCCGGAGCATGTCGTCGAACAGGCAGTAGAAGCCGCAGGCGAATGGGCAGAGAACGAACCGGCACAGACCGGCGCTGCTTCGTCCGATGCGGCTGCAGGACCCCATCTGAAAATTACGCTACGGGGCGTGGGGGAAAAGGACCAGGAACTCCTGACCGAAGAGTTGGGCAACCTGGGCCGAATCGTTGGACAGGTGAAGGCGGGCGGCGACATCACGCTGTGGCTGGAATCCGATGTGTCGTCCGACGACATCACGGCCGTGTGCTGTTTCGTGATCGACGAAAGTCAGATCGTGATCGGCCGCGGCGCAGCGCCGGCAAGCGGCGCGGAGCAAGGTGCACCTGGAGCATCCGAATCCGCCCAGTCCGAGCCGGCGCAGGCAGTACAAGCGGGGGGCACGGCGAGCGGCGGCGCGGGGGCGCCTGCCGCAGTCGTGCAGGCGGCGCCTGTCGCCGCACAGCCTGCCGCGCAAGCGGCAGCTCAACCCGCAGCACAAGCGACGCCTGCACCGGCCGAGGCCGCAATCGTTACACCGGCAGCGGCAGCGCAGCCGGAAGCGAGCGCGTCCGCACCGGCAGCGGCGCCCGCGGCAAAGGCCGCGCCTGCATCCGCCGAAGGCGATCGCAAGGCGCGTCCGGCAGCGGCCGCGAATGCAGGCGAAGGCAGCTCGATCCGCGTGGGCGTCGAAAAGGTCGACCAGCTGATCAACCTGGTCGGCGAACTGGTGATCACGCAAGCGATGCTGGCCGAGACCACCAGCACGTTCGATCCGGCGCTGCACGACCGCCTTTTCAACGGCATGGCGCAACTGGAGCGCAACGCGCGCGATCTCCAGGAAGCCGTCATGTCGATCCGCATGATGCCGATGGATTACGTCTTCAGCCGCTTCCCGCGTCTCGTGCGCGATCTGGCGGCGAAGCTCGGCAAGCAGGTTGAACTCGTCACCTTCGGTCAGGCGACCGAACTCGACAAGAGCCTGATCGAACGTATCATCGATCCGCTGACTCACCTCGTGCGTAACAGCCTCGACCACGGCATCGAAACGGTCGAAGCGCGCAAGGCGGCGGGCAAGGATTCGACGGGCCAGCTGGTGCTGTCGGCGGCGCATCACGGCGGCAACATCGTGATCGAAGTGAGCGACGACGGCGCGGGTCTGCGCCGCGACAAGATTCTCGCGAAGGCCGCGAAGCAGGGCATGTCCGTCAGCGACACGATGACGGACGACGAAGTCTGGAACCTGATTTTCCTGCCGGGCTTCTCGACGGCGGAGCAGGTCACGGACGTGTCGGGCCGCGGCGTCGGCATGGACGTGGTGAAGCGGAACATCCAGTCGATGGGCGGTCACGTCGAAATCACGTCGCAGGCGGGCAAGGGCAGCACGACACGCATCATTCTGCCCCTCACGCTGGCGATTCTCGACGGCATGTCGGTCAAGGTGGGCAGCGAGATTTTCATCCTGCCGCTGAACTTCGTGATGGAGTCGCTGCAGCCGCAAGCCGACGACATCTACACCGTGGCGAACGGCGAACGCGTCGTGCGCGTGCGCGGCGAATATCTGCCGCTCGTCGCGCTGCACGAAGTGTTCTCGGTCGACGGCGCGCGCACGGAACCGACGCAGGGCATCGTCACCATCATGCAGACGGAAGGACGCCGCTTCGCGATGCTGATCGACGAACTGGTCGGCCAGCAGCAGGTGGTGGTGAAGAACCTCGAAACGAACTACCGCAAGGTACACGGCATTTCCGCCGCGACCATTCTCGGCGACGGCAGCGTCGCGCTGATCGTGGACGTGGCTGCATTGAACCGCGAGACGCGGGCGTCGCACGGTGCGGCGCTCTCGCTCGCCTGAAACTGAAATTCAACTCATCCCAACCGTTTTGGGGGCAAACGTGGCAGAAGTCCAATCCATCAATTCGAACGGCGTAGCCGGTTCGATCGGCCGCCGCGACGCGCAAGCCGACGCGAGCGGTCAGGAATTCCTGATCTTCACGCTCGGCGCCGAAGAGTACGGCATCGACATCCTGAAGGTGCAGGAAATCCGCGGCTACGACAGCGTGACGCGCATCGCGAACGCGCCCGAGTTCATCAAGGGCGTGATCAATCTGCGCGGCATCATCGTGCCGATCGTCGACATGCGCATCAAGTTTCACCTCGGCCGCGTCGAGTACGACCATCAGACGGTGGTGATCATCCTGAACGTCGCGGGCCGCGTGGTCGGAATGGTCGTGGACGGCGTGTCGGACGTGCTGACGCTGGCCGTCGACCAGATCATGCCGGCGCCGGAATTCGGCGCGACGCTGACGGCCGAGTACCTGACGGGCCTCGGCACCGTCGACGGCCGCATGCTGATCCTGATGGACATCGAGAAGCTGATGACCAGCCGGGAAATGGCGTTGACGGAAACGCTCGGCCGGTAACAGGCAGGTAGCGACGCAAGCAGGGCGGGACGCAGGAACGCCGCAGGGACCAGACAGGTAATCAGGGAGTAGAACAATGCTGAGCAGATGGTCGATCCGGACGACGCTGACGATCGTAGGGGTCATTCTGGCTGCGCTGACGGTGATCGTCGGGGCGCTCGGGCTCACCGCACTGAGCCGCTCGGGCGATGCACTCGACAGCATGGCGCATGGCGACATGGTCGCGATCCGCACGCTGAACGACTCGTCTTCGTTCCTGTTGCGCTCGCGCGTTTCGCTCGACCGCGTCAACGCACTGACGGCGGCGGGCGAGATCGAGCAGTCGAAGCAGGTGCTCGACCGCGCGGCCGAACTGCTCGGCAAATCGAACGAAAACTGGCAGGCGTTCCTGAACACCCCGAAGAACGGCATCGATCAGGCATTGATCGACGCCGTGGTCGCGAAGCGCGCGACGCTGATCAACGACGGCGTGAACCCCGAGTTCACGGCGCTGCGCGCAAGCGATCTGTCCGGCTATCACGCGATCGCCGACACGAAGATCAGCCCGATGTTCGTCAGCTACGACAACGCGGCGTCGCCCGTCGTCAAGGCGTTGCAGGCGCACGCGGACCAGCAGCAGGAAAACACGGACGCGCAGATGAAGATGCTGCGCGCAGCGATCATCGCCGTGATTGCAGTGGCGCTCGTGCTCGTCGTGGCGATCCGATTCGCGATGCGCGGCATGATCGTGCAGCCGCTGAACGACGCGGTGGCGTGCTTCGAGAAGATCGCGAAGGGCGACCTCACGCAGCAGGTGGACACGACGGGCAGCAATGAAATCGGCCGCCTGTTCAAGGCCGTCAAGACGATGCAGGACAGCCTCGCGACGATGATCAAGTCGGTGCACACGAGCGTCGAGTCGATCGACACGGGTGCGCGCGAAATCGCGATGGGCAACACGGACCTGTCGCAGCGCACCGAGCAGCAGGCGGCGTCGCTGCAGGAGACGGCGTCGAGCATGGAGCAGTTGACGGGCACCGTGAAGCAGAACGCCGATAACGCGCGCCAGGCGAGCCAGCTTGCTGTGAACGCATCCGACATCGCGATGCGCGGCGGCGAAGTGGTCAGCCAGGTGGTGAGTACGATGCAGGACATCGCGACCAGCTCGAACAAGGTCGTCGACATCATCAGCGTGATCGAAGGCATTGCCTTCCAGACGAACATTCTCGCGCTGAACGCAGCCGTCGAAGCAGCGCGCGCAGGCGAACAGGGCCGCGGCTTCGCGGTCGTCGCAGGCGAAGTGCGCAGCCTCGCGCAACGCAGCGCGAGCGCGGCGAAGGAAATCAAGGAACTGATCGGCGACTCCGCCGACAAGGTCCAGAGCGGCTCGGCGCTCGTCGGCCGTGCAGGCGCGACGATGGACGAGATCGTGCAGGCCGTGCGCCGCGTGACGGACATCATGGGCGAGATCAGCGCGGCATCGGAAGAACAGTCGGGCGGCATCGAGCAGGTCAATCGCGCCGTCGTGCAGATGGATGAAGTGACGCAGCAGAACGCGGCGCTCGTCGAAGAGGCTGCGGCTGCTGCCGCGTCGCTCGAAGAGCAGACGCGCACGCTGCAGTCGGTGATCGGGCAGTGGCGTGTGCAGGGCGGCGCGAAGAGCGTGTCGCCGGTGAATACGGCAAACACGGCGAAGAGCCGCGTGAAGGCAGCCGTTGCGCATGCGGCTAAACCGGTGGCGCCGGCGCAGCCAGCCGCCGCAAAGACGGAAGCGGCAACGGCAGCAGCAGCCCCCGCACGCGTCGAACCGGCAGTGAAGAAAGCATCCGCCGAACCCGCGCCGCGCAAGACGGCGGCCGTGGCTGCGTCGTCGGATGCCGATTGGGAAACGTTCTGACGAACGGTGGATGGCCATGCGAACTCCCGGCACATCGTCCCGAGGCGGACGTTTCCGCGCGACGCGTCCTGATGGCGCGAGCGCAGCGGGCTATGAATTTGCAGTGGCAGCAGAGTTGAAACAGCAAGTGAAACAGGCCGCGGCGCTGGCGACAGCGCTCGCAACATCGCAGGCAGTATCGAAGGCAACAGCGGCATTGGCAGGATCGACGGGCGGTGCGGCGCTCCTTATGGCAGACGGAAGACATCATGATGGCAACGCGCGCGCAATCACGCCCTGAGCGGGCAGAGCCGGTTCGAACCGGCGAGCAGGCACGCGACTTCGAGTTCACTTCGGCGGATTTCGCCCGGATTCGTGAACTGATTCACCGCAGCGCAGGCATTTCGCTGTCCGATCACAAGCGGGACATGGCATACAGCCGTCTCGCGCGCCGTTTGCGCGCGCGCGGGCTGGATACGTTCCGCCAGTATCTCGACATGCTCGAAGCGGACAACGATCCCGCCGAGTGGGAAGCCTTCACCAACGCGCTCACGACGAACCTCACCGCGTTCTTTCGCGAAGCGCATCACTTTCCGATTCTCGCCGAGTTCGTCTCGCGGCGGCCCGCGCCTGTGTCGGTGTGGTGCTCGGCGGCATCGACGGGCGAGGAGCCGTATTCGATCGCGATGACGCTGATCGAAGCGCTCGGCGATCACGCCGCGCGTCAGGCGACCGTGCTCGCGACGGACATCGACACTCAGGTGCTCGCCAAAGGCGAAGCGGGCATGTACCAGTTCGATCAGGTCAAGCATCTGTCGCCGGAACGTCTCAAGCGCTTCTTTCTGAAGGGCACGGGCGCGCACGCAGGCATGGTGAAGGTGCGCCCCGAAGTGCGCGCGATGATCCGCTTCGAACAGCTGAACCTGACCGATCGCGACTACCGGCTGAACTCGCAGTTCGACGCGATCTTCTGCCGCAACGTGATGATCTATTTCGACAAGCCGACGCAGGCGCAGGTGCTGTCGCGCTTCGATCCGCTCGTGAAGCCGGGCGGTCTGCTGTTCGCCGGGCACTCGGAGAACTTCACGTACGTCACGCAGGCGTTCCGTCTGCGCGGCCAGACCGTCTATGAACTGACGCGCGACGCAGGCACGGGCCGCACGGCTGCGCGTGCGTCGAGCCATGCTGCGACGAGCGGGGTGCCAGCATGAGCGGCCTGCCGATCGCAACCAATCTGTATTTCGACAACCACTTCCAGCGCCCCGGCGTGAAGCTGCTGCCGAACGAGTTCTACACGACGCACGAAGACATGGTGCTCGTCACGGTGCTCGGCTCGTGCGTGGCGGCCTGCATCCAGGATCGCACGGCGGGGATCGGCGGCATGAATCACTTCATGCTGCCCGACGACGGCGCCGATGTCGCGCAGGCGGCCTCCGATTCGATGCGCTACGGCGCGTACGCGATGGAAGTGCTGATCAACGAACTGATCAAGGCGGGCGGCCGCCGCGAGCGTTTCGAGGCCAAGGTGTTCGGCGGCGCGGCCGTGCTGGCGGGCATGACGACGATGAACATCGGCGATCGCAATTCGGCGTTCGTGCGGCGTTATCTCGCGCTCGAAAAGATCCGCATCGTCGCCGAAGACCTGGAAGGCAAGCATCCGCGCAAGGTCGCGTTCATGCCGCGCACCGGTCAGGTGATGGTGAAGAAGCTGCGTCTGCAGCAGGAAGAAGGTGTGGCCGAGCGCGAACAGGCGCTCGCCCGGCAAACGGCCGAAGAACGCGCCGAGCGGCTCGCGAGAGCGCGTGCGCGCGTCGAACTGTTCTCGGCTCCCGCTGCCGCGAAACCGCGTATCGAACTGTTCGGCGCGAGCGGAACGGCTGCTGGCGCGGCGCGTCCTGCCGGCACGAAACCGCGTATCGAATTATTTGGCGCCACTGCGCGCCCGAACCAATCAACAAACGCCAGGACTGTAGAGGAGGCGTGAGCGCTGTGCAAAAGATCAAAGTATTGTGCGTCGACGATTCGGCGTTGATTCGCAGCTTGATGACGGAAATCATCAACAGTCAGCCCGACATGACGGTCGTCGCCACCGCGCCGGATCCGCTCGTCGCGCGTGACCTCATCAAGCAGCACAACCCGGACGTGCTGACGCTCGACGTCGAAATGCCGCGCATGGACGGCCTCGACTTCCTCGAAAAGCTGATGCGTCTGCGTCCGATGCCCGTCGTGATGGTGTCGTCGCTGACCGAGCGCGGCTCGGAAATCACGCTGCGCGCGCTCGAACTCGGCGCCGTCGATTTCGTCACGAAGCCGAAGGTCGGCATTCGCGACGGCATGCTCGACTATTCGGAAAAGCTCGCCGACAAGATCCGCGCAGCAGCCCGCGCACGCGTGCGTCAGGCGGCGCCCGTGCAGCACGCGGCGGCGTCCGCGGCCGCTGGCGCGGCGGCTCACGCGCCGTCGCACGCACCGCTCTTCAACAACCCGCTCGTGTCGACGGAAAAGCTGATCATCGTCGGCGCGTCGACGGGCGGCACGGAAGCGATCCGTGAAGTGCTCGTGCCGCTGCCGCCCGATGCGCCCGCTGTGCTCATCGCGCAACACATGCCGCCCGGATTCACAAAATCTTTTGCACAACGCCTTAATGGTTTGTGCCGGATTACCGTTAAAGAGGCAGAGCACGGCGAACGCGTGTTGCCGGGTCATGCGTATATCGCGCCCGGCCATGCACACCTCTTGCTCGCCCGTAGCGGTGCCAACTATATTGCGCATCTGTCAGACGACCCGCCCGTCAACCGGCATCGTCCGTCTGTCGATGTGTTGTTCCGCTCGGCGGCGCAGCATGCAGGGAAGAACGCTGTCGGCGTGATTCTCACGGGCATGGGGCGCGATGGCGCCGCGGGCTTGCTGGAAATGAGGAAAGCGGGCGCATACACGCTCGCGCAGGACGAAGCGAGCTGCATTGTTTTCGGCATGCCGCGCGAGGCCATCGCGATGGGCGCCGCGGACGAAATCGCGTCGCTGTCGGAAATGAGCCGCCGCGTGATGACGCGCCTGGCTTCAATGGGCGATCGCGTTCAGCGCGTATGATGCGGGCCTCGGCGCAATTCTGAGATAAGCCGAAGACCACCGCACATCTGGATTGGGGAAAAAGGAACAGGAAATGGATAAGGGAATGAAGATTCTGGTTGTGGACGATTTTCCGACGATGCGCCGGATCGTTCGCAATCTGCTGAAGGAACTGGGCTACTCGAACGTCGACGAAGCGGAAGACGGCGCAGCCGGCCTCGCGCGTCTGCGCAGCGGCGCGTACGAGTTCGTGATTTCGGACTGGAACATGCCGAACCTCGACGGTCTCGCGATGCTGAAGGAAATCCGCGCGGACGCGACGCTCTCGCATCTGCCCGTGCTGATGGTCACGGCGGAATCGAAGAAGGAAAACATCATTGCGGCGGCTCAGGCTGGCGCAAGCGGCTATGTGGTGAAGCCGTTCACGGCTGCGACGCTCGACGAGAAGCTCAACAAGATTCTCGAGAAGATGGCAAAAACGGGGAGCTGATGTGAACCCACCGATCAACGAGCAAGGCGCCCGGGAAGACGGCACCGACCTCGCGACCGACCGCATCCTCGCCCGCATCGGACAGCTGACGCGCACGCTGCGCGATTCGATGCGCGAGCTGGGCATCGACAAGCATGTCGAGCGCGCGGCGGAAGCGGTGCCGGATGCACGCGACCGTCTGAAGTACATCGCGACGATGACCGAGCAGGCCGCCGAGCGCGTGCTGACGGCGATCGAGGTCGCGAAGCCGATGCAGGAGCAACTGCAGCAGGACGCAGCGGAACTCGACGCGCGCTGGGAGCAGTGGTACGCGGCGCCCATCGAGCGTGAGGAAGTGCGCGCGCTGATGAACGACACGCGCACCTTCCTGCGCGGCGTGCCGGAGCTGACGACGGCGACCAACGCGCAGATGCTCGAGATCATGATGGCGCAGGACTTTCAGGATCTGACGGGCCAGGTCATCAAGAAGATCACGGACGTCGTGTATCTGATCGAGCAACAACTGCTCGGCGTGCTGATCGACAACATCGCGGCCGAGCGGCGCGAGCAGTTCGCGGCAACGGCCCAGCAGCTCGCGGCGGAAGCCCAGCAAGAGCCGCTGTCGCCGACGGGCAGCCCGCAGAGTCTGCTGAACGGTCCGCAGATCAATCCGGAAGGCAAGACGGACGTGGTGCAGGATCAGGGTCAGGTGGACGATCTGCTCGCAAGCCTCGGTTTCTGAGGCAGCGCGCCTCGCTTTCCCTCTGACGCTTCGCGCGTCATTCCGCCTGGACCCGGTGCCCGCCGATGCAAGCTGCATCGGCGGGTGCTCCGTCGCACAATTAGTAACGGATCGCTGTCATCATCCACTGGCATACTACGGCCAGGGGAGGACGGTTCGCGGCCCGACACAAGGCGTCGCCTTGCACGCGCAGATGTCGTGCGCTGCGCCGTTTGCTCCTGAAATCAACAAGTCGGGCCCGCGGATTGCGGGTACTGTCCGCTGTCGATTGGGGGAGGTGTCAAACCATGTCGATCCGCTTCAGGCGTGCTGTCGTTGCTTCAGCGCTTGCATTCTCCAGTTCTCTGCTCGTTCCGCTGACTGCCAGTGCGGCGTTGGGCGGCAACCCGATGACGCCGCCCACCGGGGCGAGCGCCACCACACGCACCGTGTCCCCGCCGACGTCGAATGGCCTCGCAGTGATGCGCAGCGCATCCTCGGCCGGTTCCGGCACGACCGCTTCTTCCGCAACGTCTACCACTTCGGCCTCGTACTCCGTCAACGAAACGACGCTCGGAAACGGCACGGTGATCCGCGAATACGTGTCGTCGGCGGGCAGCGTGTTCGGTCTTGCGTGGAGCGGACCGCAGATGCCCGATCTGTCCGATCTGCTCGGCAGCTATTTCCCGCAATACGTCGCGGGCGTGACGAAAGCGCGCCAGTTGCGCGGTGGCGGCCACGGGCCGGGCGTCGTACAGGACAGCGGGCTCGTCGTGCATTCGGCCGGCCATATGGGCGCATTCTCCGGCCAGGCGTATCTGCCGCAGGCATTGCCGGCTGGCGTCAGCGCCACCGACATCAAATGACGACGGGAGACCCATTATGCGATTTGCGTTGAAGCTCGAAGCAGGCGTGCGCGTCGTCAAGGGCGTGCTGGCCGTGTCCGTCGTCGCGATGACGGCGTTCGTCGCGGCCTGCGGCGGAGGCGGGGGCTCGTCGTCGTCGAACAACAACAGTAACAGCGGGCCGAACCAGCAGCCGATTGCCGCGAACGCGGCGAACACGCTGGCCGTGACGGTCGGACGCGGCGTGAAGGGCGTGATCAACATACCGACGGTCAGCGTGATCGTGTGCGCACCGAACACGACGAACTGCACGACCATCGACAACGTGCTGCTCGACACGGGTTCGTATGGTCTGCGCATCGTCAACAGCAGCGCGGTGGCGGCGCTCAATCTTCCCGTCCAGACGGCGACGGCGGGCGGCCAGCTGGCCGAATGCACGCATTTCGCAGACGGCTTCACGTGGGGCACGACGCGCACGGCGACCGTGAAACTCAGCGGCGAAACGGCGAGCAATATCCCGATTCAGGTGATCGGCGATCTGGCCGATTCGACGGTTCCGTCGAGCGGCTGCGTCAACGGCAGCAACGAGAGCACGGCCGATGCGCTCGGCGCGAACGGCATCCTCGGGCTTGGCGTGGCGCCCGTCGATTGTGGCGACGCATGCGCGGTGCAGGCGAACGTTGCGCAGTTCAGCAACTACTACGCATGCCCGAACGGCGCGAACTGCACGCGCACGCTGGCGGAAACCACGAAACAGGTTGCTAACCCGATTCCGAAATTCGCCGTCGACAACAACGGCGTGATCGTGCAGATGGCGCCCATTTCGTCGAGCGGCGCGGCGTCGGCGACGGGGACGGTGGTGTTCGGCATCGGCACGCAGTCGAACAACGGCAATGCGGCGGGCGCGACCTATACGACCGATGCATCCGGCGATTTTCCGTCGCGTGGCCAGTCCAACACCGTGTTCCTCGATTCGGGGTCGAACGGCTACTTCTTCCAGGACAGTTCGATACCGATGTGCACGGGCAACCTCTCCGACTTCTACTGCCCGAGTTCGACTCTGCAGCGCACGGTGAACCTCACGGGCGCGAACGGCGTGACAGGCACGGCGACGATCAACATCGCGAACGCCCAGTCGCTGCTCAGCAACGCGAACAACTATGCGTTCAACGACCTCGGCGGCCAGGTCATGTCGCTGACGGGGACCGATCTCGGCCTGCCGTTCTTCTTCGGCCGATACGTCTACTACGGGATGGACAAGCGCGCATCGGGCGGCGCGGCGCCGTTCGTCGCGTTCTGATCCGGCGAGGCGGCCCGTTTCAAAGCGGGCCGCCGCCTCGTTCCGCTCCGCCCGCCAGGCAGCCGACGCGCGATTACACCGCCCGATCGGTTGAAATACCCCGGTTTCCCCGCCCTTATCCGTCAATCGCCCCTCGACGTCTGCAGGAATAATCGCTCTCACTGAAAAAGGGCATGTCGCCCGATCAGATGGAGAGCACGTTGGCAGAGGATAGCGACCTCGAAAAAACCGAATCAGCCACCCCCCGGCGCCTCGAAAAGGCGCGCGAGGAGGGGCAGGTTGCGCGTTCGCGCGAGCTGGCGACGTTCGCCCTCGTCGCGGCGGGCTTTCTCGGCGCGTGGGGCTTGTCGGGTTTGATCGGCGAGCACGCGCAGTCGATGCTGCGCACCGCCTTCACCTTCAATCACGACACGGTATTCGATCCCAAGCGCGCCTTCATCAGCGCCGGCTCCAACGCGCGCGAGGCCGCATACATGCTGCTGCCGCTGCTCGCGATGCTCGGCCTCGCCGCGCTGCTCGCGCCGATGGCGATGGGCGGCTGGCTGCTGTCGACCAAATCGCTGTCGCCGAATCTCGAGCGCCTGAACCCGATCTCGGGTCTCGGCCGCATCTTTTCGATCAACGGCTGGATCCAGCTCGGCATGTCGATGGCGAAGATCATCGTGGTCGGGCTGATCGGCGGGCTGTCGATCTGGCATCGCCGAGAGGACATCCTCGCGCTCGCCACGCAGCCGCCGCACGTCGCGCTCGCGAACGCGGGCCATCTGATCGCCGTGTGCTGCGCGATGACGGTCGCGGGCATGTTCCTGCTCGCGGCGATGGACGTGCCGTACCAGCTGTGGCACTTCCACAAGAAGCTGCGCATGACCAAGGAAGAAGTGAAGCGCGAGCATCGCGAAAGCGAAGGCGATCCGCACGTGAAGGCGCGCCTGCGCTCGCAGCAGCGCTCGATGGCGCGTCGCCGGATGATGGCGAACGTGCCGAAGGCCGACGTCGTCGTGACCAACCCGACGCACTTCGCGGTCGCGCTGCAGTACTCGGACGGCGAGATGGGCGCGCCGAAGGTGGTCGCAAAGGGCGTGAACCTCGTGGCCGCGCGCATCCGCGAACTGGCCGTCGAGAACAACGTGCCGCTGCTCGAAGCGCCGCCGCTCGCGCGTGCGCTGTATCACAACGTCGAATTGAATCGCGAGATTCCGGGCGCGCTGTACGGCGCCGTCGCGGAAGTGCTCGCGTGGGTTTATCAACTGCGCCGCTTCAAGGAAGACGGTGGCGTTGCGCCTGTCGCTCCGACGGAACTCGACGTTCCGGCGGAACTGGACAAGGGCGGCGTGTCGGATGACGACGCCGACCAGGAAGCCGCCGATGCACTCGGTGGCGACAATCAAAGTAATGGAGTATCAGCATGAACGCCCGCGCAGGTTTCCTTTCACGACGGCCGGAGGCGCTGAACGGCACCAACCTCCGGGCACTGGCGGGCCCGCTTCTGATCTGCATGATCCTCGGCATGATGATTCTGCCGTTGCCGGCGTTCCTGCTCGATCTGCTGTTCACGTTCAATATCGCGCTGTCCGTGATGGTGCTGCTCGTCAGCATGTACACGATGAAGCCGCTCGACTTCGCGGCCTTCCCGAGCGTGCTGCTGTTCTCGACGCTCCTGCGGCTGTCGCTGAACGTCGCGTCGACCCGTATCGTGCTGCTCGAAGGCCACACGGGCCCGGGCGCGGCGGGCGCGGTGATCGAGGCGTTCGGCCACTTCCTCGTGGGCGGCAACTTCGCGGTCGGTATCGTCGTGTTCGTGATCCTGATGGTGATCAACTTCATGGTGATCACGAAGGGCGCGGGGCGTATCGCCGAAGTGTCCGCGCGCTTCACGCTGGACGCGATGCCCGGCAAGCAGATGTCGATCGACGCCGACCTCAACGCCGGCATGATCAACGAAGATCAGGCTCGCAAGCGCCGGATGGAAGTCTCGCAGGAAGCCGAGTTCTACGGCTCGATGGACGGTGCGAGCAAGTTCGTGCGCGGCGACGCGATCGCCGGTCTGCTGATCATGGTGATCAACATCATCGGTGGGTTGATTGTCGGTGTCGTGCAGCACGGCATGGATTTCGCCGACGCGGGCAAGACCTACACGCTGCTGACCATCGGTGACGGCCTCGTCGCACAGATTCCGTCGCTCGTGATTTCGACGGCAGCGGGTGTGATCGTGTCGCGCGTCGCGACTGACGAAGACATCGGCACGCAGCTGACGGGTCAGCTCTTCACGAATCCGCGCGTGCTGATGATCACGGGCTCGATTCTCGTGCTGATGGGCCTGATTCCGGGCATGCCGCACTTCGCGTTTCTGCTGCTCGGCGGCGGCGCGATCCAGCTTGCCCGCACGATGAAAAAGCGCGCAGCGCAGAGCAAGACGTCGACGGCGCTCGCCGAAGTCGCACCGCAGGCGCTCACACCGTCGGAAGCGACGGAAGCCAGCTGGGACGACGTGACGATGATCGACGCGCTCGGCCTCGAAGTCGGCTATCGCCTGATCCCGCTCGTCGACAAGAACTCGGACGGCGAACTGCTGAAGCGCATCAAGAACATCCGCAAGAAGTTCGCGCAGGAAATCGGCTTTCTGCCGCCCGTCATTCATATCCGCGACAACCTCGAATTGCGGCCGAACGGTTACCGGATCGCGCTCAAGGGCGTCGAAGTGGGTGTCGGCGAGGCGTATCCGGGCCAGTGGCTCGCGATCAACCCCGGCCAGGTCACGGCCGCGCTGCCAGGCACGCCGACCACGGATCCCGCGTTCGGGCTGCCTGCGATCTGGATCGACACGAATCTGCGCGAACAGGCGCAGGTGTACGGCTACACGGTGGTCGATTCGAGCACGGTCGTCGCGACGCATTTGAACCACCTCGTCGTCACGCACGCTGCGGAACTGCTCGGTCGCCAGGAAGTGCAGGCGCTGATCGAGCGCATGCAGAAGGACGCCGCGCCGCTCGTCGACGATGTCGTGCCGAAGATGCTGCCCGTCGCGACGCTGCAGAAGGTGCTGCAGAACCTGCTCGAGGAAGGCGTGCCCATCCGCGACATGCGCACGATCCTCGAAGCGCTGTCGGAACATGGCGGCAAGATCACCGATCCGCACGATCTGACGGCCGCCGTGCGCCTCGCGCTCGGCCGCGCGATCACGCAGCAGTGGTTCCCCGGCAACGGCGACATTCAGGTGATGGGTCTCGACTCGAATCTGGAGCGGCTCTTGACCCAGGCGCTCGCGACGGGCGTCAATCCCGGACTCGAGCCGGGCCTCGCGAACACGCTGCTGATGGAGACGCAGAAGGCGATGACGCGCCAGCAGAACCTCGGCCTCACGCCGGTGATGCTCGTCCAGCATTCGCTGCGTGCGATGCTCGCGCGCTTCCTGCGGCGCAGCCTGCCGCAACTCAAGGTGCTGTCGTATGCGGAAGTGCCTGATACGCGGCACGTGCGCGTGGTGAACGTGATCGGCGCGCACTAATCGGCGCGCACTGAGCGCCGCGCGACTCTCTCGCGCGGTTTCATCCGCGTCTGGTTTCCCGAAGGCCGGTCCGCATCTCGCGGCCGGCCTTTTTCACTGGAGCGCGCACGGGGCCTTGATACACAAGGCTGCGCGCGTTGTGCGGCGCGGCGCGGCGTTGCCCGCCGGTCAAAATTCCCGAGGTTTCGGGCCGTTGCATGTGCACCGAATGCCTGAATTGCCAGCGTTTCACCGTCTTTATTGCCCGATGGTGGTTGGACGTCTTTCGCAATAATTCATCTCATCGGGAAACGGTATGTCGCCGGTCCGCGTAGCTCATCGGAGAATCAGCTTGAACATTCGCAAATTTGTCGGTGCAACGAGTCGTGACGCACTGCGTCTCGTCCGTGAGGCATTGGGCTCCGATGCAGTCGTGTTGTCGAATCGCACCAACGAAGACGGCACCGTCGAAATCGTCGCCGTGGCCGACAGCGATCTGAGCGCAATTACGCCGCGCAGCCAGGAAGGCGCCGCAGCAGGCGCTAACGCAGCAGCCAGCGTCGGCATGAACGCAGCAGCAGGCGGCGCACGTGCGCTGATGGCGCCCACCGCATCGTCCGCGCCGTCGATGTCGGTCAATCCGTATGCGAGCGGAATGCCTGACGTGTTCTCGTCGGTGTTCGGCGCGAGCCCGGAAGCAGGCACGGAGCGCATGGCCGCCGCGAGCGAAGAGAAGGCCGAGCCGCAAGCGGCCGCCGCCGCGAGCGCAGCAGCCGAAGCGCCCGCCGCACGCGCAACGGATGACGTGCGCGTTGAACTGCGCGCAGAAGCACGCAGCGAACTCCCCGCAGCGCCTGCCGCCGCCGCGAAGTCGGCCGCGCCCGCGATGCCCGAAGCACCCGTGCGCCAGCGCACGATGGCTGAAACGAATCCGTGGCTGATCGATCACGCGCGCCGCATCGCGGCCAAGGACGTGGTTCCGGCAGCCAATCCGACGATGACGCCCGCCGCTGCAGTTGCGCGTGGTCTGGGCGCACCCGTCGACGCCAGCAGGGAAGACGCGAAGCCCGACTGGGCGCGCGAAGCCGCGCAGGTCGCCGCACGCCGCGCCGCGCAGAAGAACAACATCGTGCCGACCGTGGCGGAAGGCGCGAGCGACATCAACACCCGCGACGGCCGCAAGAGCGGCGCCGCCGACATCACGCCGAAGGTCGCCGCCGCGCTGACGGATTCGATCCAGTCGCGCATCGAGCAGATGGTCAACGAGACCGTGATGCAGGAACTCGGCGCGATGCGCGGCATGATGGAAGAACAGTTCGCCGGCCTGCTGTGGGCCGACCGCCAGCGCCGCAGCCCGACGCACGCCACGCTGACCAAGCATCTGTTCGCAGCCGGTTTCTCGGCGCAACTGGTGAAGATGGTGATCGACAACCTGCCGGAAGTCGAAGGCATGGAAGACGGCATGGAGTGGGTGAAGACGGTGCTCGAATCGAACGTGCCCGTGATGGAAAACGAAGACGCGCTGATGGAGCGCGGCGGCGTGTTTGCGCTGATGGGCCCGACGGGCGTTGGCAAGACCACGACCACGGCCAAGCTCGCGGCGCGCTGCGTGATGCGCTTCGGCGCCAGCAAGGTCGCGCTGCTCACCACCGACAGCTACCGGATCGGCGGTCATGAGCAGCTGCGCATCTTCGGCAAGATTCTCGGCGTGTCGGTACATGCCGTAAAGGACAGCGCCGACCTGACGCTCGCGCTCTCCGAACTGCGCAACAAACACATCGTGCTGATCGACACGATCGGCATGAGCCAGCGCGATCGCCTCGTGTCCGACCAGATCTCGATGCTGTGTCGCGCCGGTCAGCCCGTGCAGCGCCTGCTGCTGCTGAACGCGACGAGCCACGGCGACACGCTGAACGAAGTCGTGCAGGCGTATCAGAACGCGCCGGACCAGCAGCCGCTCGCCGGCTGCATCCTGACCAAGCTCGACGAAGCGACCAATCTGGGCAGCGTGCTCGACACGGTGATCCGCTACAAGCTGCCCGTGCATTACGTATCGACGGGACAGAAGGTGCCGGAGAACCTGTACGTCGCCACGAAGAAATTTTTGATCAAGAGCGCCTTCTGCATTCCGCGCGACAACTCGCCGTTCGTCCCGCAGGACGAGGACGTGCCGGCGCTGCTGTCGGCCCTGTCGGCCCGTTCGACCGCCGATCTGCACGAGGTTCGCTTTGGATAAGTTCGTGCTGGATCAGGCTGAAGGACTGAGGCGCCTGCTGGCGCGCTCCGGCTCGCGGATCGTGGCCGTCGCTGGCGGCTCGCATGGCGTGGGCGTGACGACGACGGTGGTGAATCTCGCCGCCGCGCTCGCGGAGCAGGGCAAGGACGTACTCGTGATCGACGAGTCGCTCGGCGAGCGCTCGGTGAGCGCGATGCTGGGCGGCGTGCGCGGCGCAGGCAATTTCGCCGCGGTGATGCGCGGCGAGATGACGCTCGATCAGGCGGCTGGCCGTCACGCGCTGGGCTTCGCGGTGCTCGCAGCATCGCGCGGCAATCGCGAAAGCTGCACGCCGGAACAGATGGGCGTGGTGCTGAGCGGGCCGGCCGATGTCGTGCTGATCGACGCGCAGGTGGATCGCGAAGGCTCGCTGTCCGCGCTGGCGATGCAGTCCCACGACGTGATGGTCGTGACGCGCGTCGCGGCGCAGGCGATCACCGATGCGTATGCGTGCATGAAGCGTTTGCACTTCGCGCATGCGATTGCGCAGTTTCGTGTGCTCGTGAACCACGTGCAGAGCGTGGCCGATGCGCACACCGCTTTTGAAAATCTGGCGGGCGTGGCGGGGCGTTATCTCGCTGTGTCGCTGGAAGATGCCGGCTGCGTTGCAGCCGATCCTTTGATGGCGCGAGCCACGGATTTGTCGCGTTGTGTCGTCGATGCTTTCCCATCGGCACCTGCTGCGCGCGATTTCCGTCATATCGCAGCCGAACTGCAGTACTGGCCGATGCGGCCAGCGATTTCGTCACGGACGCATGGCGTGCCGCGGACGACCGTAACTACGGCGCAATTCGCCGATCAACCGTCTGCGCAGCACGCCTGAGGGCAAGGATAAGGGGAGCACGATGTACAACGCTCAAGGAAAAATTTCGCAAGCCGACGTTTTGACGAAATACGCACCGCTGGTGCGCCGTCTCGGTTTGCAGCTCGTCGCCAAGATGCCGGCGAGCGTCGATCTCGACGATCTGATTCAGGCCGGCATGATTGGCCTGCTCGACGCGGCGAGCCGTTACAAGGAAGACCAGGGCGCGCAGTTCGAGACGTACGCGAGCCAGCGGATTCGCGGCGCGATGCTCGACGAGCTGCGCAGCAACGACTGGCTGCCGCGTAGCTTGCGCCGCACGTCGCGCGAGGTCGAAAGCGCCGTGCATCAGGTCGAGCAGTCGCTGGGCCGTTCGGCGAGCGAGACGGAGATTGCCGAGCATCTGAAGATGCCGCTCGACGAGTATCAGTCGATGCTGCAGGATCTGCACGGCAGCCAGCTGATTTACTACGAAGACTTCGATCGTTCGGCGGATGACGAGCCGTTCCTCGACCGTTATTGCGTCGATCATTCGGATCCGCTGTCGGCGTTGCTGGATGAGTCGCTGCGCGGTGCGCTGGTCGAGGCGATCGACCGGTTGCCCGAGCGGGAGAAGCTCCTCATGTCGCTTTACTATGAGCGCGGGTTGAATCTGCGTGAGATTGGAGCTGTGATGGAAGTGAGCGAGTCTCGCGTTTGTCAGTTGCATTCGCAGGCTGTTGCTCGGTTGAGGACTCGCTTGCGCGAGCAGGCCTGGGCTTCGGCTGAGACTAGCTAAGGTTTTTTCTTTGCCCGGCGGGCGGCTTTCTCGGGTCGTTCGCTGTTGCTTCTTTTCTTCGAAAGAGCTGATCTTTTTTTAGGTCGGCTCTTTTTGTTTTTGTGCCTTTGCCTTTGCCTTTGCCTTTGCTTTTGCTTTCGCTTTCGCCTTCGCTGGCATCCGCTCTATCGTTTTGGTTTATTAGCGTTGCCCCTGTGCGGGGCGGCAGTTACTTTCTTTGCCGCCGCAAAGAAAGTAACCAAAGAAAGCGGCTTCACACCTCCGGTGCCTGCCAGGTTCGCGCTGGGCCATGCCGCAGTTGAGCTGTCGCGCAGCGACGCCAACACTCCGTAGAAAGCCCGCAGTCGGGCGCGCGCGGCAGGAAAGATGACATCCACTTGGAGCACATTCGGTCGGCTTGTTTTTGTCCGTCTGCCGTCGGTCCAATGGCGGCGGTATGTGCTCCAGACTGTGTGTGGGTTTTCGCGCCGTGCGCGGTTGACTGCGGGCTTTCTACGGGGTGTTGGCGTCGCTACGCAATAGCTCAACCGCGGCACGCGGCAGCGTTATCCTGGCAGGCACTGGAGGTTCAAAGCGGCTTTCTTTTGCCTACTTTTCTTTGCCGCTGCAAAGAAAAGTAGGTGCCGCCCCGCACAGGGGCAACGCTAGCAAACCGATACGTCAACGCGGATGCCAGCAAAAGCAAAGGCAAAAACCAAAAACCGAAAACCCAAAAAACAAAACCGGCACCAAAAGGCACCGGTCCGGTAGAGAACAGAAGGGGATCCAAAGGGGCGAAGCCCCTTAAAAATCAAACCCCAAAAGCAGGAACCCGCCCATCGGGCCCATAAAGCGCACCACGCTCCGGCCCAACGGCCACATTAAGAGCAGCAAGCGCCCGCCGGTTGTACTCCATCCGAGTACGAATCAGCGCACCGTTCGTGGTATTGAACCGCTTGGCGCGCTCAACAGCCTTCTGCAACAAGGACCACTGCGTCGCAAGACGCGAATCGTTGGCGACGGCCAGTTCCATGCCCTTCCATCCGGCAGGATAGCCAAGCTGCGCCAGCTGCGTGTCGCGCACCTTTTCAAGCGTGGAGAGTTTGTCCACCAGCTCCATCTTCTTTTCGACGATGGGCGGCAGCGTGTCGATGGGGTGCACCGTGGTCAGTGCTCGCTCCTCGGCTGCGAGGACGGAGGCAAACAGCTCCACAGCGGAATATTCGTCGATGACGGTGGCAAGCAGGGCGTCTTTCATCACAAAGCAACTCGCTAGGCACCGGATTGCGTCGACCGCAAACCGGATTTGTCACAAATACCGCCCGGCACCCTGCGCACCGCTCATCGGTGCGTCATCAGTTGCCGGACTGGCTCTTCTTTTGCAGCAGGTCGCGCGCCGTTGCCAGCACGCCATCGGCGATCTTGCCGGAGTCGATCGTCAACGTACCGTCCTTGATCGCCTGCTTGATCGACTCGACATGCGCCGTATCGATATCCGACGAACCGGCGCTAGCGAGGCTGTGCAACTGCGACGACAGCCCCGACAGATTGACATTCGCGGCGCCCGACGTGCTCGCGCCCGTCGACGTTGCCGTGCCTGCGCCGCCCGTCGTGGCGGCGTCACTTTGCTGCGGGCGCTGCAGCCCGTCTTTCAACGTCTGCAGGCCGGAATGGTTAGTGGAATCAACTTTCACGATTGGCTTCCTGTGCGATTTGAATGTAATAACGGCATTCACCCATCGAACTTTAGCTCAACCGATCCGACACGTTTTTCAACTTGTAACGGCTGGAAACTCCGCGTCAGAGCTGGATTTCGACCGTCCCGGCGTCCTTCACGATGCCCTGGATGATCTGTCCGTTCGCCGTCTTCACCCGCACCGGCTGACCCGGCGCCGCGTTGTTCATCGCGCTGCCTTCCGCCGAAATCGCGAAGCCCGGACCCAGCGCAACCACTTTCACGCTCTGGCCGATCGATACGGCCTCGGCGCTCTTCAACATGTCGCGGCGCAGCGGCAAGCCCGCCGACACGCGCATCAACGCGACCGAGCCGACCGCCTGCGCCGGATCGGTGATCACGGCTTGCGGCAGCAGCGTCAGATCGCCGTCGCGCGCGATGAGATCGGCGGCGGACAGCAGCTCGCCCGGCGCAATCGCGCGCGCGGCGAGGAAATATGTCGCGTGAATCGAAACCTTGGCCTGCAGATACAGCGTCCACGGACGCTCGCCCGCGCAGCGCACGCCGACCGTCGTGCGGCCCCAGACGCGCGCGCCCGTCGGCAGGAACGGCTCGAGCGTCGTGCACGCGGCGAGACCGCGCGGAAACACCGTCGCGACGGTGATGTCGACCTTGCCCGGCAAGCCCGCCGACTGCTGCTGCAAATAGGCAAGCGCCGCGCGGCGGATCGCTTCGCCGTCCTGCTGTCCTGCGGGTACGGGCGCGGCGGGTTGAGCCGCAGCTTGTGCGGACGGCTGCGCGGGAGCCGGTGCAGCGGCAGGCGTTGCCGCAGCCACGCCATTGCGTGCGGTAGCGTTGCGCAGTTGCGCGGCAGCGGCATTGCCAGCGGGCGGATTGACGGCGATCGGCTGAACGGCTGCTGCCTGACGCGCGGCGGCCGGAGCCGGCGCGACCATCACGGGCATCACCTGACGCGCGGCCGGTTGCAGGCTCACGCGCATCATGCCTGGCGCACTCGTATTCATATTAGCGGCGGCAACGGGCGCAGCCTTCTGCGCCGTCGCGTCGCCCGCGCCCGGAATCACAATCGCGCCATCGGCATGCGCGGCTTGCGCGAAGCGGTCCGCATCGCCGCGCGGATTCGCGGCAAGCGTTGCGGGCGCAACGGTCGGCGCATTCGGAACACTCGCGCGCGGCGCGGCAGCAGGCGCCGGCGCATTGATGCGCTCGGCCATCGCCTGCAGATCGGCGGGATTCTTCTCGCCGGGGCCGGCGATCACGATCGGTCCGCCATTCGACGAACCGCTTTCCTGTGCATGCGCGACGGATGCGGCGGCGCATGCGCCGACCAGCGCCATCGCCGACAGCGTCCGGACAGCGCGCGAACCCATACGGCGAGCTTCGCGCGAAGCGTTAGCGGGCAAGGGCATGGTCGTTTCTCCTTCATTGATGCATCGGTACGCATCGCATTCTAGAGATCGCGCCTGTCGTGCAAACGGTGAATAGAGGCGTCCTTTCCCGGCTATTCGTCCGATTAAGTCTTGCGCCCCGCCCGCACAATGCGTCACATGCAAAAAGGCCTTCTGGCCGACACAGTCGAAACGCTTCTTACCGAACAAGGCGGATCGACAGTGCGGACGAGGCCTCGGACCGTTCCACGGAGAACCCAATGCTGGACAAACTCGATGCCGAATTTGCCTTTGGCCGCCAGGCGCTCGATGTGCGCGCCTATCGCCAGGAATTGCTGTCGTCGAACATCGCGAACTCCGATACGCCGGGCTACAAGGCTCGCGATATCGACTTCGCTTCGTCGCTCGCGGGCGCGCTGAAGAAAAGCGGCGGCTCGACGGCGGGCGCGTCGAACAACGCGCCGCTCGCCATGACGCAACCGGCCGGCGTGTCGCAAGGCATGTCGATGGCGTCGACCGAGCCGGGCCACATGGCCGGCAAGGCGCGCCTGATCGCCACGGGCGGCCCGACCGACGACTTCGGCCGCGTCGCCTACCGCATTCCGGCGCAGCCTTCGCTGGACGGCAACACCGTCGATCTGGACGCCGAGCGCGTGCAGTTCGCCGACAACTCGCTGCACTTCGAGTCCGGCATGACGGTGCTGTCGCAGCAGATCAAGGCCATGCTGTCGGCGATCACGTCGAACGGCTGATGAACTGCGCTGCCGTTCATACGGAAGGCAGCGCGCTGGACCAACGCTAGAAACCAAAACGCTACGGGATTAGACGCCGGTGCACCGGCAAGAGAGGTCGAAAAGCCATGCCATCCCTGATGAACATTTTCAACGTCGCCGGTTCTGCGATGTCCGCGCAGTCACAACGTCTGAACGTGACCGCCTCGAACCTCGCGAACGCCGACAGTACGACGGGCCCCGACGGCAAGCCATACAAGGCGAAGCAGGTCGTGTTCGCCGTCAATCCGATCGGCGGCGCGCGCACGGGCTCGGGCCAGCAGGTCGGCGGCGTGCAGGTGACGGGCGTCATCGACGATCCGACGCCGATGAAGACGTCGTATGAACCCGGCAACCCGGCCGCCGACGCAAACGGTTACGTCCAGTTGCCCAACGTCGACCCCGTGCAGGAAATGGTCAACATGATTTCGGCATCGCGCTCTTACCAGGCCAACGTCGAAACGCTCAACACCGCGAAACAGCTGATGCTGAAGACGCTCACGATCGGAACCTGAGGAGAACCTCCTTGACTACCAGTACCACTATCGGCAACAACGGCGCGTCCGTTTCGCAGACCCTGCTCGACACGATGAACGGCACGAACAGTGCGTCGTCGAGCAGCTCGTCGAGCGCGACGTCGGGCAGCGACCTGCAGAACACCTTCCTGCAGCTGCTCATCGCGCAGATGAAGAACCAGGATCCGACGAGCCCGATGGACAGCTCGCAGATGACCTCGCAGCTCGCGCAGATCAACACGGTGACGGGTATCGGCCAGCTGAACACGTCGCTGACCTCGCTCGCATCGCAACTGACGACGAGCCAGCAGACACAGGCCGCGAACCTCATCAGCTCGACGGTGCTCGCACCGGGCAACGGCTTCTCGGTGGCATCGGGCAAGGCGACGGGCTTCGGCGTCACGCTCGCGAGCGACGCGACGGACGTGCAGGTCACGGTGAAGAACTCGGCCGGCCAGATCGTCAACACGATCGACCTCGGCAAGCAGTCGGCGGGCACGATTCCTATCGGCTGGACGCCCGTCGACAAGAGCGGCAACGCGCTGCCCGACGGCAACTACACGTTCACGGCAAGCAGCACGACGGCCAACGGCACGGGCGCGCCCGCCACGCTGTCGGCAGCGACCGTGCAGGGGATCATCAAGCAGCCGGACGGCTCGCCTGGTCTCGTCCTGTCGAACGGCAAAACGGTCGGCCTCACGTCGGTCGCCGCCATTATCTAAACGCATTCAGCATCACCAGATACGGAGACCGTCATGGGTTACCAACAAGGATTGAGCGGACTGGCAGGCGCATCGAGCGACCTCGACGTCATCGGCAACAACATCGCGAACGCGAACACCGTCGGCTTCAAGCAGGGCGCGGCGCAATTCGCGGACATGTACGCGAACTCGGTCGCGACGGCCGTCAACAACCAGATCGGCATCGGCACGCGCATGTCGGAAGTCGAGCAGAACTTCTCGCAAGGCACGATCTCGACCGACGACATCGCACTGCACGTCGCCATCAACGGCAACGGCTTCTTCCAGATGTCGAACAACGGCTCGCTGACGTACTCGCGCAACGGCGTGTTCCAGCTCGACAAGAACGGCTACATCGTCAACGCCGACGGCCTGAAGCTGATGGGCTATGCAGCGAACGCGAACGGCATCATCAACACGGCCGGCACGGTGCCGCTGCAAGTGCCGACGGCGAACATTCCGCCGACGGCCACGAAGACGATCACGGCAGGCCTCAACCTGAACGCGCAGGACGCGCTGAAGCTGGGCACGCCCGCCGTCACGTTCGGCGCCACCAACACGGGTAGCCTGACGAACAACGGCGTGTCGATCACCGACGCGACGCAAGGCACGAACGCGAACACGTACACGGTGTCGTTCACGAGCCCGACCGCCTACACGATCACGGGCAGCGACGGTTCGAGCACATCGGGCACGTACTCGGCCAACTCGCCGATCAAGCTCGGCAACGGCGAGACGATCACGCTGGCAGGCACGCCGGCAACGGGCGACTCGGTGACGGTGGCCCCGACCTCGCTCGCATTCGACCCGACCAACAGCGCAACGTACAGCTACTCGACGTCGGTGCCCGTGTATGACTCGCTGGGCGGCGAACAACAGGTCGACATGTACTTCGTGAAGACGTCGGCCGGTTCGTGGGACGTGTACGCAGGCAAGGACGGCAGCGTCCCGACGACGAAGGTCGGCACGGCGAAGTTCGACACGTCGGGCAACCTGGTCAGCACGCTGGATAACGCGGGCAACCCGACCTCGACGCTGTTCGCATTCAACTTCTCGATCCCGAACTCGGACGGCTCGGCCACGCCGCAGAGCCTGACGCTGAAGATCGGCGGCACGACGCAGTTCGGCAGCAAGGACGGCACGAACTCGCTGACGCAGGACGGCTTCGCAGCCGGCCAGCTGACGAACTTCACGGTCGGCACCGACGGCACGATCACGGGTAACTACTCGAACGGTCAGACGGCAGCGCTCGGCCAGGTCGCACTCGCCACGTTCGCGAATCAGAACGGCCTGATCAACCTCGGCAACAACGAGTTCCAGGCAACGGCCGCTTCGGGCGTCGCAGTGGTTGCAGCGCCGGGCTCGACGAACCACGGCTCGCTGCAAGGCGGCGCGACGGAAAACTCGAACGTCGACCTGACGAGCGAACTGGTGAACCTGATCACCGCGCAACGCAATTACCAGGCGAACGCGCAGACGATCAAGACCCAGCAAGCCGTCGACCAGACGCTCATCAACCTGTAATAGCTGACGTACCGACACCATCATGGACCGGCTCATATACACCGCGATGTCGGGCGCGACCCAGGCGCTCGAACAGCAGGCAGTGGTCGCGAACAACCTCGCGAACACCTCGACCACGGGTTTCAAGGCCCAGCTCGCGACGTTCCGCGCCGTGCCGATGGCGTTCGGCGACGGCAGCACGATTCAGGACGACACCACGCGCACTTTCGTGCTGTCGTCCACGCCGGGCGCTGACTACACGCCCGGCCCGATCCAGCAGACGGGCAACCCGCTCGACGTGGCGATCGAGGGTCCGGGCTGGCTGTCCGTCCTGACGGCCGACGGCCAGGAAGCCTACACGCGTGCGGGCAACCTGCACGTCGACGAAAACGGCCAGCTCGTCACGGCCAGCAACCAGCAGGTGGTGGGTGGCGGCGGCCCGGTGGCCGTGCCGCCCGGCGCGCAGGTGACGATCGGCAAGGACGGGACGGTCTCGGCACTGATGCCGGGCGACCCCGCCACGACGATTGCGCTCGTCGACCAGCTGAAGCTGGTCAATCCCGCTCCCGGCGCGCTCAAGCGCGGCGACGACGGGCTCTTTCATACGACGGACGGCAACCCCGCCGACGCCGACCCCGGCGTGGTCGTCGCGGCTGGCGCGCTCGAAGGCAGCAACGTGAACCCGGTGTCGGCGATGGTCTCGATGATCACCAACGCCCGCCAGTTCCAGATGCAGACCAAGATGATCGAGTCCGCCGACCAGAATGAACAGTCGGCCAACAAGCTGCTGAACTTCAGCTAATCCCGACGCAGATTTAACGGAACGCGCCAAGCTGCGTTCAGGAGAAACCAAGTGAACCGCTCACTCTATATCGCCGCCACTGGCATGAATGCGCAACAGGCGCAGATGGACACGATCTCGAACAACCTGGCCAACGTCAGCACGAACGGCTTCAAGGGTTCGCGCGCCGTGTTCGAAGACCTGCTGTATCAGACGATCCGCCAGCCGGGCGCGAACTCGACGCAGCAGACGGAACTGCCGTCGGGCATCCAGCTCGGCACGGGTGTGCAACAGGTCGCGACCGAGCGTCTGTACACGCAGGGCAACCTGCAGCAGACGGGCAACTCGAAGGACGTGGCGATCAACGGCCAGGGCTTCTTCCAGGTGCAGATGCCGGACGGCACGACGGCCTACACGCGCGACGGCTCGTTCCAGACCAACTCGCAGGGCCAGCTCGTGACGTCGAGCGGCTACCAGGTGCTGCCCGCGATCACGATTCCGCAGAACGCGACGTCGCTGACGATCGGCAGCGACGGCGTGGTGTCGGTGTCGACGGCAGGCTCGACGGCGACGACGCAGATCGGCTCGCTGCAGATCGCCACGTTCATCAACCCGACGGGTCTCGATGCAAAGGGCGAAAACCTGTTCGCGGAAACGACGTCGTCGGGCACGCCGAACGTCGCGACGCCGGGCCTGAACGGCGCAGGCACGCTGAATCAGGGTTATGTCGAAGCATCGAACGTGAACGTCGTGCAGGAACTGGTGAACATGATCCAGACCCAGCGCGCATATGAGATCAACAGCAAGGCCGTGACGACTTCCGACCAGATGCTGCAGACGCTCAGCCAGATGCCGGTTTAAGGCTGGTAGTCGGAAACATTCAGGCGGTAATCAAGATGTCGCACTCCACTCGTACCCAGGTCCCTCAGCGCGGCGCGCGAGCAGCTTCGATGCTCGCATGCGCCGGCGTGCTCGCAGCCGCGCTCGGCGGCTGCGCGCTCGTGCCGAGGCAGCCGATCACCCAGCAACCGATGACGGCCGTGCCGCCGCCGCCGCCGTCGCTGCAGACGCCCGGTTCGATCTACAACCCTGGGTACGCTGGCCGTCCGCTGTTCGAAGACCAGCGGCCGCGCAATGTCGGCGACATCCTGACCATCGTCATCTCCGAAAACATCAACGCGACGAAGTCGTCGGGCGCGGCCACGAACCGCAACGGCGAAACCAAGTTCGGCGTGCCGACGGCGGGCTTCCTCGGCGGTCTGTTCGGCAAGGTGAATCTCGACGCGACGGGCGCCAACACGTTCAAGGCGACGGGCGGCGCGAACGCGTCGAACACGTTCAGCGGCGTGATCACCGTCACGGTGATCGGCGTGCAGCCGAACGGCAATCTGCTCGTGAGCGGCGAAAAGCAGATGCTGATCAACCAGGGCAACGAGTTCGTGCGTTTCTCGGGTGTCGTCAATCCGAACACGATCAGCAGCCTGAACTCGGTGTACTCGACCCAGGTCGCGGACGCGAAGATTGAATACTCGGCCAAGGGTTATATCAACGAAGCCGAGGACATGAGCTGGCTGCAACGCTTCTTCCTTAACGTCGCGCCGTTCTGATCATGCGTAACACTTCCTTCTCCCGCCTCGTTTCCGGTTTCGCTGCGCGCGCCGTCGCCGTGTTTGCGCTCGCATGCGCCGCGCTGCCCGTTACGGCGCCCGTCGCTCACGCCGAGCGCCTGAAAGACCTCGTGCAGATCCAGGGCGTGCGCGACAACCCGCTGATCGGTTACGGCCTCGTCGTCGGTCTCGACGGCACGGGCGACCAGACCACGCAGACGCCGTTCACGACACAGACGCTCGCGAACATGCTTGCGAACCTCGGCATCTCGATCAACAACCAGCAGGCCGGTTCGAGCTCCAGCAACAGCTCGCTCTCGAGCATGCAGCTGAAGAACGTTGCAGCCGTGATGGTGACGGCGTCGCTGCCCGCATTCGCGCGTCCCGGCGAAGCGCTCGACGTGACGGTGTCGTCGCTCGGCAATGCGAAGAGCCTGCGCGGCGGCACGCTGCTCCTGACGCCGCTCAAGGGCGCGGACGGGCAGGTGTACGCGCTGGCTCAGGGCAATATGGCCGTCGGCGGCGCCGGCGCCAGCGCGAACGGCAGCAAGGTGCAGGTGAACCAGCTTGCTGCGGGCCGCATCACGGGCGGCGCGCTCGTCGAGCGCTCGGTGCCGACCACCATCTCGCAGGCGGGCACGATGCAGCTCGACCTGAACGACATGGACTACGACACGACGCAGCGCATCACGTCGGCGATCAACAACGCATTCGGCTTCGGCACGGCAGTCGCGCTCGACGGCCGCACGATCCAGCTGCGCGCACCGACCGATCCCGCGCAGCAGGTGCAGTTCATGGCGCAGTTGCAGAACCTCGACGTGAAGCCGGGTCAGGCCGCCGCGAAGGTGATCCTGAACGCGCGCACGGGTTCGATCGTGATGAATCAGATGGTGACGCTGCAGAATTGTGCAGTCGCGCACGGCAATCTCTCGGTGATCGTCAACACGCAGCCGGTGGTGAGCCAGCCGGGCGCGTTCTCGAACGGACAGACGGTGGTCGCGCAGCAGTCGCAGATCGCGCTGAAGCAGGACAACGGTGCGCTGAAAATGGTGAGCGCGGGCGCCAATCTCGCTGAAGTCGTGAAGGCGCTGAATGCGCTCGGCGCGACGCCCGCGGATCTGATGTCGATTCTCCAGGCCATGAAGGCAGCGGGTGCGCTGCGAGCCGATCTCGAGATCATCTAAGGAAGAACAAGAATGAACTCCGATACGACGCGCAACGCCGCGAATGATCTGACCAACCGCTTCGCGCTCGACACGCAGGGCTTCGACGCGATGCGCGCCCAGGCGGCTGCGAATCCGCGCGAAGCGATGAAGTCGGCTGCGAAGCAGTTCGACGCCGTCTTCACGCAGATGATGTTGAAGAGCATGCGCGATGCGACGCCGCAAGACGGCCCGTTCGATTCGCACGATTCGGCGACGTTCACGTCGATGATGGATCAGCAGTTGTCGCAGCAGATGTCGTCGAAAGGTATCGGCGTCGCCGACGCGATGCTCAAGCAGTTGATGCGCAACTCGGGCATGTCCGCGGACGATTCGAACGCGGGCAACAACGTCGCTTTGAATGCGCTCGCGAAGGCGTATGCGAATCCGGCGAACAACGGCGCGCTGAAGATGGGCCGCGGCTACACGGCGAACAGCGCGCTGACGCCGCCCGTGCGCGGCGACGGCTCGTCGGACAAGGTCGACGCGTTCGTCGACAAGCTGGCTGCTCCGGCACAGGCCGCGAGCGCCGCGACGGGCATTCCGGCGCGCTTCATCATCGGCCAGGCCGCGCTCGAATCGGGCTGGGGCAAGCGCGAGATCAAGAAGTCGGACGGCTCGACGAGCCACAATATTTTCGGCATCAAGGCCACCGACGACTGGAACGGCAAGACCGTCGCGACGGTCACGACCGAGTACGTCCACGGCCGTCCGCAGCGCGTGGTCGAAAAATTCCGCGCGTACGATTCGTACGAGGAAGCGATGACGGACTACGCGAGCTTCCTGAAGTCGAATCCGCGCTATGCGCAGGTGATCAATTCGTCGCGCGACGTGAATGGCTTTGCGCAAGGCATGCAGCGCGCCGGTTATGCAACCGATCCGCACTACGCGAAGAAGCTCATTTCGATCATGCAGAAGATGGTGTGATGGTCGGCGGCACGCGGCGGGCCTGAGTCTGTCGCGGCGCGACCTTGTGCAGTTATTCCTTCGATAGCATCGCATCGGCGGTCGGCCCCGGCCGCTTTCCCTTCTCTTCAGTCTTTTCCGCTTTCCAGCCGCGCACGCGGTTTCGCGTATCCTGTCTTCGTTGCGGTGTCAAACGTTTGCGAAAAATATTTCGTAAAACCGGGCTAAACTTTGATCCGACGCTGCCGCTAAACAGACAGACCCGATACCGGAAAGCCGTAAAAAAGTCCGGTCCCATGCGTGTTTCGCGACCCTGGCAGGCCGGGCAGAGACCTGGCTGGCCGTGTTTTGCGCGACGTGCCCGCAAGAACGAAGAGAAATTGGCAAGGCCATGAATACCACCCAGTCGAATGGTGACAACCGCGAGACGGAAGGCGTCGACTTCGGCCGCCGCAATCCGCTAGAGATCGGTGTGCAGCTGCGCAACCTGCTCAATCGTGGCGATTTTCTGACCGTGCAGTACAAGGGCGGCCAGCTCGTGACGAAGATCCTCGAAGTGGACGTGCGCGAGCGCACTTTCACGTTCGACTGGGGCGCGCTCGCCGAGCAGAACCGTGGTCTGCTGTCGTCGCCCGAGGGCCATTTCCACGCGACGCCTGACGGTGTGCGGGTTCACTTCGCCACCACGACGCCGCGCGAGACGACGTTCGAAGGCCGTCCGTCGTTCGAAGCCGATTTCCCTGAAGTGCTCTACTACGTGCAGCGCCGCGAGTATTTCCGCGTCGATGCGCCGCTGCTCGATCCGTATATTTGCCGCGGCCGGCTGCCGGATGGCGAGGGTTTCCGCTTCGAGGTGCAGGATCTGTCGCTGGGCGGTATCGCGATGCGTACGAGCGATGCGCGCGTGACGGCGCTCGAGCATGGGGTGCAGTTGATCGATACCGAAGTGACGCTTGGGGCGCTGGGCACTTTGCAACTCGATCTCGAGTTGATGTCGAATCGGATTATTGATTTGCCTAATGGCACGCAGCGTTACACGCTTGGGTTTCGGTTCTTGTCCCTGCCCGGGAATGCTGAGAATACGCTTCAGCGGCTCATTACTCAGCTTGAGATGAAGCGGCGCTCTTTGGCGCGCGTGTAAGCGGTTTTTTCTGTCTGCGACGCTAGTCGCGATTTTGGTTTTTTGGGCTTTCGCTGGCATCCGCGTTTTGTCTCTGGTTCGCTAGCGTTGCCCCTGTGCGGGGCGGCACCTACTTTTCTTTGCAGCGGCAAAGAAAAGTAGGCAAAAGAAAGCCGCTTTTGAACCTACGGTACCTGCCAGGATAGCGCTGTAGCGTGCCGCAGTTGAGCTATTGCGCAGTGACCTCCGCGCTCCGTAGAAAGCCCGCAGTCAACCGCGCACGGCGCGAAAACCTCACATAGTCCGGAACACATGCCGCCGTAAGCCGACGGCAGACGCAAAAAACAAGCCGACCGAATGTGCCCCTGGTGAATGTCATCTTTCGCGCCGCGCGCGGTTGACTGCGGGCTTTCTACGGAGTGTTGCGTCGCTGCGCGACCGCTCAAGGAACGTGTGCCGTAGCGTTATCCTGGCCGGCACCGGAGGTTTGAAGCGGCTTTCTTTTGCCTACTTTTCTTTGCCGCTGCAAAGAAAAGTAGGTGCCGCCCCGCACAGGGGCAACGCTTGAAGCACCGCTACGAAATCGCGGATGCCAGCAAAAGCAAAAAACAAAAAAGCAAAAGCAAAAACAACAACGCAAAAGCAGGAAGCCAAACCGGCATAGCCTGCGCCGCAACGGCAAAAAACCCACATTCCCGCCCTCAATGTTCCGCCGACCAGGCCGTTATACAAAGTGTTCGGTCAACCTGGCGATGCTCACGCATTGCCCCTTACGCCGTCTTTCAGGATGACGCATGTCCAGTAACCTCTTTAGCATCGGCCTTAGTGGACTCAACGCAGCCCAATGGGGCTTGACGACTACGGGTCAGAACATCAGCAATCAGGCGACGCCCGGCTATTCCGTCGAGCGTCCCGTCTACGCGGAATCGAGCGGTCAGTACACGGGCTCCGGCTATATCGGCAGCGGCGTGTCGACGACCACCGTCCAGCGTCAGTACAGCCAGTACCTGACGACGGAGCTCAACAACGCTCAGTCGCAGTCCGGCTCGCTCAACACGTACTACAACCTGATCGCCCAGCTCAACAACATGGTCGGCAATCCGACCACGGGTATTTCGAGCGCGATCACGAGCTACTTCACCGGGATGCAGAACGTCGCGAACGATGCGTCGAATCCCGCTATGCGCCAAAGCGCTATCAGCAGCGCGCAATCGTTGGCGGACCAGATCAACGCGGCGGGCGACCAGTACGACCAGCTGCGCGCGAACGTCAACACGCAGATCGGCGATACGGTCAAGCAGATCAACACGTACAGCTCGCAGATCGCGCAGTTGAACTCGCAGATCCAGTCGCTCAGCGCACAAGGTCAGCCACCCAACCAGCTGCTCGACCAGCGCGATCTCGCCGTGTCGAACCTGTCGCAACTCGTGGGCGTGCAGGTCGTGCAAGGCGATAGCGGTTACAGCGTGTTCATGGGCAACGGCCAGCCGCTCGTCGTCGCCGACAAGAGCTTCAACCTGACGACGGTCACGTCGCCTGCCGATCCGACGGAAACGTCGGTCGCCTACGCCGGTCTTTCGAGCCTTGCTGGAACGACGACGCCGCAAATCCTGCCCGACAGCTCGCCGCTGGGAGGACAGATCGGTGGGCTGATGACGTTCCGCAGCCAGACCCTCGATCCCGCCGAAGCGCAACTCGGCGCGATCGCAACGAGCTTCGCCGCGCAGGTCAACGCGCAGAACGGGCTCGGTATCGACCTGAACGGCAACAAGGGCGGCGCGCTCTTCACGGTCGGCAATCCGACCGTCTACGCGAACGCCAACAACACGAGCAGCGCGACGCTCGGCGTCACGCTGTCGAATCCGTCGCAGCCGGTGACGGGCGACTACTCGCTGTCGTACGACGGCACGAACTACACGCTGAGCAACCGCGCGACGGGCCAGGTCGTCGGCCAGGCCGCGAACCTCACGAACCCGATCGGCGGCATGCAGTTCAACCTGACGGGCACGATGAACGCAGGCGATTCGTTCACCGTCCAACCGACGCGCGGCGCGCTCAACGGCTTCGCGCTGACGACCAGCGACGGCTCGGCGATCGCGGCTTCGTCGCCGGTTCTGGTGTCGGCGGGTACGTCGAACACGGGTACGTCGTCGGTGACGCAAGGCACGGTGTCGGCGGGCTACACGCTGCCGAGCACGACGACGACGCTCACGTACGACTCGACGACGGGTTCGCTGTCCGGCTTCCCGGTCGGCTCGACGGTGACGATCGACGGCACGCCGCCGACCAGCTACAACATCACCGCCGCGAACACGCCCGTGCCGTACAACCCGGCCAAGGGCGCGTCGATGACGATCACGGGCACGACGATCAACAACGTGTCGCTGCAGATCACGGGCTCGCCCGCGAACGGCGATACGTTCAACATCGCGCCGAACCCGGCGGGCGGCAAGGACGGCCGCAACGCGCAGCAGATCTCGAATCTGGTGACGGCGAAGGCGATGGGCAACGGCACGTTGACGCTGACCGACTCGTACGCGAATTACGTGAACGACATCGGCAACCAGACGAACCAGATCCAGACGTCGAACAAGTCGCAGACCGCGCTCGTGACGCAGATCACGACGGCGCAACAGGCGATTTCCGGCGTGAACATCAACGAGGAAGCCGCGAACCTGCTGCAATACCAGCAGCTGTATCAGGCGAACAGCAAGGTCATCCAGACGGCACAGACGCTGTTCCAGACGATCCTCGGCATTTTCAATTGAGGCGTTGAACGCATATGCGCATCTCTACTTCGCAATATTTCGGCATGAACGTCCAGACGATGGACGATCAGCAATCCACGCTCGCGTCGCTGTATCAGCAGCTGTCGAGCGGCGTGAGCCTCGCGACGCCGTCGGACAATCCCGTCGGCGCGGCGCAGGCTGTGCAGCTGAGCATGCAGGGCGCGGCGCTGTCGCAATACTCGAGCAACCAGAACACCGCGCTGCAGGCGCTGCAATCGGAAGACGGCTCGCTGTCGAGCGTCAACAACGTGCTGACGTCGATCAACACGCTGCTCGTGCGTGCCGGCGACGGCTCGCTGAACGACGGCGACCGCGGCGATATCGCGACGCAGCTGCAAGGCATCCGTAGCCAGCTGATGGGTCTCGCGAACGGCACGGACGGTTCGGGCAACTATCTGTATGCCGGCTATCAGGCGTCGACGCCGCCGTTCTCCGTCGATGCGAGCGGCGCCGTGCAGTACAACGGCGACAACGGTATCCAGCACGTTCAGGTGACGGGCACGCGCAACATAGCGATCGGCGATACGGGCCGCGACGTGTTCCTGGGCATTTCGCCTGCGGGCAGCACGGCCGTGACGGCGGGCAATTCGGCGAACACGGGTTCGGGCACGATCGGCAACGTGTCGGTGACCAACCCGACCGATCCGACGAACCAGGACAAGTACACGATCAACTTCACGTCGGCGACGACGTACACGATCACGAACGTCACGACGGCGACGACGGGCGCACCGCAGACGTACGCGGCGGGCCAGGCGATCACGCTGGGCGGCGGCGGTCAGAACGTGACGATTTCGGGCGCGCCGAATGCAGGCGATGCGTTCTCGGTGACGCCTGCGGCGCAATCGAGCACCGACGTGTTCGCGAATCTGGACAGCGTGATTGCCGCGTTGCAGACGCCCGTTTCGGGCTCGGGCGGTCAGGCGAATCTGACCAACGCGTTGGGCACTGCGATGACGCAGCTGCATAACACGATGAACAACGTGACGTCGATTCAGACGTCCGTCGGCGGACGTGAGCAGGAGATTGAGGCGCTTCAGACTGTCACGCAGACTAATTCTCTGCAGACTAGTAGCAATCTTGCTGATCTCACGCAAACCGATCTGACTTCGACGATCTCCAAGTACACGATGACGCAGTTCTCGTTGCAGGCTGCGCAGCAAGGCTTCTCGATGATCCAGAAGCTTTCTTTGTTCGACTATATCGGGAATTGATTTCCGGGTTCCCCGGAAGGTTTTTTTGTGTCTCGGCGACGCCTGGCTCTTTTTTTGAGGGTCGGGCGTTTTTGTTTTTGTTTTTGCTTTTGCTTTTGCTTTGGGCTGGCATCCGCGAATTCGTATCGGTTTGCTAGCGTTGCCCCTGTGCGGGGCGGCACCTACTTTTCTTTGCAGCGGCAAAGAAAAGTAGGCAAAAGAAAGCCGCTTCACACCTCCGGTGCCTGCCAGGATAACAGCACGGCACACGGTGTTTGAGCGGTCGCGCAGTGACGCAAACACTCCGTGGAAAGCCCGCAGTCAGGCGCGCGCGGCGCGAAAGGTGACATCCACGTGGGGCACATTCGGTCGGCTTGTTTTTGTGCGTGCGCCGTCGGGTTGGGGCGGTATGTGTCCAGACTGAGTGTGGGGTTTTCGCGCCGTGCGCGGTTGACTGCGGGCTTTCTACGGAGTCCGGACGTTGCTGCGCGATAGCTCAACTGCGGCACGCGGCGGCGTTATCCTGGCAGGCACTGGAGGTTCAAAAGCGGCTTTCTTTTGCCTACTTTTCTTTGCCGCTGCAAAGAAAAGTAGGTGCCGCCCCGCACAGGGGCAACGCTAATAAACCGATACGAATTCGCGGATGCCAGCGAAGAAAAACCTACCGCAACCCTGCGGCAACGCGCGCCATCTGATCGATACCGCTTTCAAAGACACGAGCAAAGAAAGGCATCATATTCGGCAGCATAAGCTGAATCAAAAGCAGACCGGTGATGACGGTAACAGGCAGCCCGACCTGAAAAACACCGACCTGCGGCGCAGCCCGATTAAGAATCCCGAGCGCGAGGTTGGTGATAAGAAGCGCGGTAACGATAGGCAAGGACAGCAGCAAGCCAGCGCTAATAACAGTGCTTCCCCATCCAACAAGCGTCCGCCAGCCATTCGCCCCAAGCACATTGGCAGAAACCGGCAGAGCCTGAAAAGTCTGAATAAGAGCAGACAGCACCTGCAGGTGCCCATCAAAAGCGAGAAAGGTAAGAAGGGCGATCATGTTCACATAGCGTGACATGACATCGGTGGACCCCGCAGCATGCGGATCGAAGAACGTGGCGAAGCCGAGGCCCATGCTCATGCCCATGATGTCGCCCGCGGCCTGCACCGCGCCGAACACCAGTTGCATCGTGAAGCCGAGCGCCGCGCCGATCAGGAACTGGTTGACGATGATCCACACGCCCTGCGCGGAAAACACCGTCGCCTGAGGCAACGCGCCGATAGTCGGCGCGACGATCAACGTGATGAATCCGGCGAGACCGATCTTCACGCGATTGGGCAGCGACTTGTCGCCGAATGCCGGCGCCGTCGCCAGCAACGCGAGAATCCTCACGAACGGCCACAGGAACGCGGTGAGCCAGACGTTCAGCTGTGCGTAGGTGACGGAAAACATCGCGCGTCGATAGAAAGAAGAAAAGTCAGCCCGCGAGCGTCGGGATGCTCGTGAACATGTGGCGCATGTAGTCGAGCATCTTCGCGAGCATCCACGGACCGATCAGCACCAGCGTCACGGCAATCGCGAACAGCTTCGGAATGAACGACAGCGTCGCTTCGTTGATCTGCGTCGCGGCCTGGAACAGGCTCACGATCAGACCGACGACGAGCCCCACGAACAGCGGCGGCGCGGCCAGCAGCAATGCGATATACATCGCTTCGTGCGCAAGGGTGGTGACGGTTTCCGGCGTCATGACGTAACTCTCCCGGCGATGCTGGACTTAAACGAAGCTCTGCGCGAGCGAACCGACAATCAACTGCCAACCGTCGACCAGCACGAACAGCATCAGCTTGAAAGGCAGCGAAATCGTCGCGGGCGAAATCATCATCATGCCCATCGACATCAGCACGCTCGCCACCACCATGTCGATGATCACGAACGGAATGAACACGGTGAAGCCGATCTGGAAGCCCGTCTTCAGTTCGCTCGTCACGAACGACGGCACCAGCAGCGACAGCGGCACATCTTCCGGACCTTGCATCGGCGGCGCATGCGAAATGCGTGCGAACAGCGCGAGATCGCTTTCACGCGTCTGCTTCAGCATGAACGACTTGAACGGCGCGACGCCGCGCTTCACGGCTTCGTCCATCTGGATCGTGCCATCCGAGAAAGGCTTGTAGCCGTCGTTATAAGCCTTGTCGAGTACGGGCGACATCACGAACAGCGTGAGGAACAGCGCGAGACCGACCAGCACCTGGTTCGGCGGCGTGGTCGGCGTGCCGATCGCCTGACGCAGCAGCGACAGCACGATGATGATGCGCGTGAAGCTCGTCATCATCAGCACCATCGCGGGCAGGAACGACAGCATCGTGAGCAGCAGCATCGTCTGCACGCTCAGCGAGTACGTCGTGCCGCCGTTCGGGCCGGGGCTCGTGTTGAAGGCGGGCAGACCGTTGGCCTGCGCATGCGAGAGCGTCGGTACGGCGAGCATCAGCGCAGGCACCGCGAGCGGCGCGGCAAACGCGACACCTTTCAGAATGCGCTTCTTCATCGAAACGGGAGTCTTCGTGGAGGCGTGAGACAAGGCGTGGGACGAGGCGTGAGACGAGGCGTGGGAAATCACAGCGCCACTGCGCTGCGCGTCAGATCGGTCGTACTGCATTACTGTTCTCCGCTGTCGCGTCGCTGGAAACGTCGGGATGCTTCGTGTTTGAGCGCGTCGCGAAAGCGTTGTCCGAAGGTGCCGCTCAACTGATCCGGGCCGCCGGCGGGGTTGACGCCGGTTGTGCCCGGTTCGCCGGGCGTGCCGGTGAAAGAGTTGCCCTTGGTCGACCCAGCGGGCATCGTATGCAAGAGGCGTACGTTGCCGGGCGCTGCGCCCAGCACGAGCCACGTATCGCCGACTTCGACGACGGCCACGCGCTCCTTGCCGCCGAGCGACGTGCCGCCGATCGTCTTCACGACCCCGCCGCGCTGGCCGGGTTGCAGGCCGAAGCGGCGCGCAAGCCAGGCGAAGCCGAATACCAGGCCGATCACGACCGCGAGGCCGACGATCGTCTGCAGCACGGCGCCGACGCCGAGAGCAGGCACGGCCGTTCCCGCGCCGACGCCCGAGGCGATCTTCGCGGCATTGTTGACAGCATTCATGTCGGCGGCATGCGCAAGATTCGCGCACAGCGTGACGGCAGTCGTTACAACTGCCGACACGACCGTCGACATGACACGGGCGCGGCGCGGAAGCGGCTGGCCGCTCCCGTGTATCGCGGCCCGAAGTACAGCAAGTTTCATCGATTCAGTTTCCGGATGCGCTCGGACGGCGTGATGATGTCGGTCAGGCGGATGCCGAACTTGTCGTTCACGACGACCACTTCACCTTGTGCAATCAGGCAGCCGTTCACGAGCACGTCCATCGGCTCGCCGGCCAGACCATCCAGTTCGACGACGGAACCCTGCGCAAGTTGCAGCAGATTGCGAATAGCAATTTTCGTGCGCCCCAGTTCGACGGTCATCTGGACGGGAATGTCCAGAATCATGTCGATGTCGTTGCGCGTCGTGGTCGGCTCGACCTTCGACAGCGGCTGGAACACGCCCGCCGTGCTTGCGCTGACGGCCGTGTTGTCGTTCTGCTCGGCGAGCGCGCTCGCCCAATCGTCGAGCGCGGCTTCTTCTGCGCCCGAGCCTGGCAACGGATCATTCACTTTCGATTCTTCCGGCATATCCATTTCGGGTGTCGAGTTCAACTCAGTCATATCCCGCTTCCTTCATCTGTTCCGCTGCGCTGATCATCTTCTGCACGCGCAACGCATATTGCCCATTGAAAATTCCGTAGCCGCATTCCATCACGGGCACGCCATCGACCTTCGCGGTGATGTGCTCCGGAATGTTGATGGGCAGCACGTCGCCCGCCTTCATGTTGAGAATCTCCTGGAACGTCACGGGGACCTGCGCGAGATCCGCCGTCAGTTCCACTTCGGCTGCCTGCACCTGCTGCGACAGCACGCGCACCCAGCGGCGGTCCACTTCGAGCGCTTCGCCCTGAATCGGCGAGGAGAGCACGTCGCGGATCGGCTCGATCATCGAGTACGGCATGCAGATATGCAGCGTGCCGCCCGTCGGACCGAATTCGATCGAGAACTGCGTGACGATCACGATTTCGTTCGGCGTGGCAACGTTTGCGAACTGCGTGTGCATCTCCGAGCGCACGTATTCGAACTGCAGCGGCCGCACGCTCTTCCATGCCGTCGTGTAGTGCTCGAACACGAGCCCGAGCAGCTTGCTGATGATGCGCTGCTCGGTCTGCGTGAAGTCGCGGCCTTCGACGCGCGTATGGAAACGCCCGTCGCCGCCAAACAGGTTGTCGACCACGAAGAACACGAGGTTCGGATCGAACACGAACAGCGACGTGCCGCGCAGAGGCTTCACGTGGACGAGGTTCAGGTTCGTCGGGATCGGCAGATTGCGTGTGAATTCGCTGTACTTCTGCACCTTCACCGGGCCGACGGAAATTTCCGCCGTGCGCCGCATGAAGTTGAAAATGCCGACGCGCAAGAGTCGCGCGAAACGGTCGTTGATGATTTCGAGGCCGGGCATCCGGCCGCGAACGATGCGCTCCTGCGTCGCGATGTTGTACGGGCGGACGCCGGCACGATCGGACTGGTCGGATTGCGAGTCGGACTCGCCGGTGACGCCCTTGAGAAGGGCATCGACCTCCTCCTGGGACATGAACTCTTCGTGGCCCATTCCTATTCCTCGTGCGTCCCTTCGATGGCGCGGTTCAAGATCAAATCAGTGAGCGCAAGGCGCGGTTACTGGACGACGAATTCGGTGAACAGCACGTCGGAGACGTGCACCGGTTGACCGTTGGCCTCAGTCGGCTCTTCGATCAGCTTTTCGAGTTCCGTGGCGAGTGCTTTCTTGCCGTCGAGCGTCGCGAGTTCCTCGGGATGCTTGTTCGACAGCGCGAGCAGCACGCGGCTGCGGATCTCAGGCATATGCTCGGTCAAATGTTCCTGCACCTTCTGGTCGGTCAGCTTCAGCGTCAGACCGATGCGCAGATAGTGTTGCTGCCCGTCGTCCGACTGCAGGTTCACCGTCATCGATTCGAGCGGGAAGAAGATGGGCGCGGGTGCGGGAGCGGGTGCTGCAGCCGTTGCGGCGGCGGGCGCGCGCTTCGACATGAAGAACCAGACGCCTGCACCGGCTGCGCCGGCCGCGACCAGTACGATCAGCAGGATCAACACAATGCGCTTGACGAGGCCCGGGGAAGAGGGCTTCGCAGTTGCTTGCTGGTTTGCGGTCGTGGATGCCATGGAATTGAGTGCCTATATGCTGTAGGTGAATTTTCAGGTTTCTTGCGATGCAGCGATGGGTCGAAAAGAAGGGAAATTCGGGGTTAGCTCGTTTATTTGCCTGCCGGGGCGGGTTTGTTTTGTCTGGCGTTCGCTGGTTTTTGCTGGCATCCGCGATGCGTTTTCGCTCTTCACGCGTTGCCCCTGTGCGGGGCGGCAGTTACTTTCTTTGCAGCGGCAAAGAAAGTAACCAAAGAAAGCCGCTTCAAACCTCCGGTGCCCGCCAGCGCACCACCACGGCATCCCGCAGTTGAGCTATCGCGCCGCGACGCGAACACTCCGTAGAAACCCCGCAGTCAACCGCGCACGGCGCGACAACACCACGCAACCTTTGCGCACATACCGCCGCAAACCAGGCCGACCCATGTGCTCCGGTCAGGTGTAATTTTTGACGCTGCGCGCACCCGATTTCGGGCTTTCTACGGAGTGTTTGCGTCGCTGCGCGACAGCTCAACTGCGGCATGCCGAAGTGCGAACCTGGCAGGCACCGGGGGTTTGAAGCCGCTTTCTTTGGTTACTTTCTTTGCGGCGGCAAAGAAAGTAACTGCCGCCCCGCACAGGGGCAACGCTAATAAACCGAAACGATAGAGCGGATGCCGCCAGAGGCAACAAGCGCACCGATGGGCCATGCGCCCAGCATCAAAAGATCACGCAAACGTATCGACAAGCCCAACCGTGCGCCGCACAGGCACCCGCACGCTCGTCGCGCCAGCGTCCACAACATCGACACCCACGTCACCGCGGCCACTGCCGCCCCGCCCGCTACGAGAACCGCCGCTCTGGTCCTGACCCTGCTGGCTGGTCTGCCGGGCAAAGCCGTCGCTGACGCTCGCGCTTCCCAACCCGATGCCGCCTTGTTCCATCGCTTCGCGTAGTTTCGGCAGCGCGGCTTCGACCGCGTCGCGCACCTGCTGATGCTGCGAAACAAAAAGGGCATGTGCATGGTTATCGGCAACCTGGAGGACGACCTGTAGAGGCCCGAGGTCGCGCGGGTTGAGCGTGAGTTCCGCCGTCTGCTGATGCGCGTTGGTGAGGAACACGACCTTCTGGCTGAAGGCGTCTTCCCAGTCGTGTGCGCCGACTTGCGGCGCGATCGCGTTCGCCATTGCGGCCGTTGTCGGATTCGCGCCTTGCGTCAGCGTGGTCGTTGCGCTCGCGGCAGCGGCCGCCGATGCAGCCTGGGTCGCGGCGAGCGCTGCGTTCGTGTCGGCCGCTGCGGCGGGGACGGGCGCCGCCTGTGCGGCGTTCGCGCCGGCAGCGGCTGCGGCGAGCGTTTCGGCCGGGCTCGGCTGCGCGGCTGCGCCGGCAGCCGGTGCTGCTGCGGCGGTCGCGTTCGACGCCGTTGCGTCGCCCTTCGCCGCGTGCAGGTCGCCGAACGTCAGGCCCTTGCCTGCACCCGCGCCACGTCCGCCGAGCGTCGCATCGCCGGTGACGGCCGCGCCGCTCGAACTTGCAGACGCCGTTGCGCCCGCTGCGGGCGCGACGCCCTGGCCGCTCGCCAAAGCAGCGAACGCAGCCTGCAACGCGTCTTGAGTCTGTTTCGGATCGAGCGATGCGATTTTCTTCGACGGCGTCTGGATCACAGGCGTGGTCGTGTTGCCCACGACGGGAGTCGAAGCGGGCGTCGACGGCTGCGCCGCGGCATTCGCTGCGTCCGCAGCATCGCTTGCCTGGGCTTGCGCCTGTGCGGCGGCAGCGGCTGCTGCTGCGGCGGCTGCCGTCTCAGCGGCGGCGGCGTCCTTGGTCGGCGCGGCGTCGTTCGACTTCGAAGCCGTATCGGTCTTGTCCTTGCCGCTCGTGCCGTTCGCACCATTGGCGCCGTTCGCCGCGCCGCTTTGCTGCGTGCTGTCGCTCTGGCTCGCGGACTTCGTGCTGTCGGTGCTGTTCGAGCTATCCGACGCGCTGGTGTTCTTCGACGAATCGTCGGCGGGCGGCGCGTCGTGCACGCTCGAACCGTTCGATGCCGATGGCGACGGCGTCGGTGCAGGCGCGCTCGGTGCCGGCGAAGGCGCGGGCGCGGCGGCCAGGTTCTGCGCGTTGATGCTCTGCTGCAGCGTGGTCGAGAAGGGCAGTGCGCTGCCGGCGTTCGCGCCGTTCGACGCGCTGCTGCCCGATGAGCCGCTCGTCGAGCCGAGCAGCGAGTTGATCAGTGAAAGAGGCGACATGCTGGATCTCGTGTGGTCGTGTCAGTCCCGATGCGCGCCGCATCGTGTGCGGCGGGCGGCGTGTTCACGCGCCTTCTGCGCGCATCCGGAGAATTCGTGCGCCGTATTCGTCGGCGTCCCGTTGATCGCGGCGGGCCGCGACCTTGGCTTCGGCGGCGATGCCGCGTGCTTCCAGTACTTCATAAGAGCCGAGCTTCTGCTTGCTGCGCTGCCATTCCGGCTTGGCCGCTTCGACGCGCGCCGTCGCCGTCGCCAGCAACTGACGCTGCTGGTCGATCGCGGCGTCGAGCGTGTCGATGAACGCCTGAAAGTTGCGCATGTTGCCGGCGGGCATGCCTGCCTTCGCCGTCTCGGTGAAACGGCGGTGATATTCGTCGCGGTACTCGACGAGCGAGTTCAGCTGCGCTTCGACTTCGTTGCGCTCGCGCTGCACGCGGCCGAGCTTGCGCGCGGCGGCGTCGACGTCGTCCTGCGCGAGACCAATCAGCGTCTTGATCGGGAAGTGCTTGCTCATGCGTCTGTTACCTCCTAGCCGAACAGCGAGTCGAGGTGCGCCACGCTGGCATCGAAGCCCGCGCTTTCGCGAAAACCTTGCTGCAAAAATGCTTCCATACGCGGATACAGCGCGATGGCCTTGTCGAGCACGGCGTCGCGCCCCGCCGAATACGCGCCCACGTTGATCAGATCGCGGTTGCGCTGGTAGCGCGACAGCATCTGCTTGAACTGGCGCGTGCGGTCGAGATGCGCGTCGTTGATCAGCGCCGTCATCGCGCGGCTGATCGATGCTTCGATGTCGATCGCGGGATAGTGGCCCGCTTCGGCGAGTGCGCGCGACAGCACGATGTGGCCGTCGAGAATCGCGCGCGCCGAGTCGGCGATCGGGTCCTGCTGGTCGTCGCCTTCCGTCAGCACCGTATAGAACGCGGTGATCGAGCCGCCGCCTTCGGGACCGTTGCCCGTGCGCTCGACGAGCGCCGGCAGCTTCGCGAACACGGAAGGCGGATAGCCCTTGGTCGCGGGCGGTTCGCCGATCGCGAGCGCGATCTCGCGCTGCGCCATCGCGTAACGCGTCAGCGAATCCATCAGCAGCAGCACGTGCTTGCCCTGATCGCGGAAATATTCGGCGAGCGACGTCGCGTAGGCGGCGCCCTGCATCCGCAGCAGCGGCGAGACGTCGGCAGGCGCGGCCACCACGACCGAGCGCGCGAGACCTTCCTCGCCGAGAATCTGTTCGATGAATTCCTTCACTTCGCGGCCGCGTTCGCCGATCAGGCCGATCACGATCACTTCCGCGCTGGTGTAGCGCGCCATCGTGCCGAGCAGCACCGATTTACCGACGCCCGAACCCGCGAACAGGCCCATGCGCTGGCCGCGTCCGACGGTGAGCAGCGCGTTGATCGCGCGCACGCCGACGTCGAGCACCTTGTGAATCGGCTCGCGATGCAGCGGGTTGATGGTCGGCGCAGTGAGCGGCGCGTCGTTGCGCGAGTTGAGCGGACCGAAGCCGTCGAGCGGCTTGCCCGACGCATCGACCACGCGGCCGAGCAGTTCCCAGCCGACGGGCAGACGCTTCGCGCCCGCCATCGGATCGGCGATGGGCGCGACTTCCAGCGGATAGACGCGCGCGCCGGGCAACAGACCGGCGACTTCCGTCGTCGGCATCAGAAAGAGCTTGTCGCCGTGAAAGCCGACCACTTCGGCTTCCGCCATCGTGCGCGTGCTGCCGGGCGGCAACTCGATCATCACTTCCGAACCGACGGCGAGACGCAGGCCGACGGCTTCGAGCACGAGACCGGCCGCGCGCGTCAGACGGCCGCACGCGCGCAGCGGACGGGCAATCTGGTTGCGCTCGCGCAGGCCAGTCAGGCGATTGCGCCACGCTTGCAGATGCGGATTGTCGAGCAGCGCGGGATCGGGCGTGCGCTTGGGCGCGGGTGCCAATTCGCGGCTCGCGGGCGCGGCTTCGGGATGCGGCGCGCTCGCTTTGGGTTCGTCGGAAGACTTCGCGTCGGCGCCCGCGTGGGCATCCGAAATCGCGGATTCGAGCGCCGCGAGCGACTCTTCCATCTGCGCGACGGTGAGCGCTTCCGCGCCGAACGATGCCAGCGCCAGCTCGCGTTCGAGCGGCGTGAGATCGCTGTGCTGAATATCTTCGATGGTCGGCTTTACCATGTGCTTGCCTTGCCGAGTGCAGCGGTGACGCGCTCCCAGCGCGTCGCGATGCCGGCGTCTACTTCGCCCGTCGTGGATACGGCGCGGCAACCGCCGCGTTCGATCGCGGGGTCGGTGCGCACGTTCCAGCCACGCGTCTGCAGTTCTTCCAGCAGATACGCTTCGACGACGGGCAGATCGGCAGGACTCACGATCAGAGCAGGCGCGCCGACCAGCGCCGGTTCTGTCGCCATCACTTCACGCGCGGCGGCGATGAGCGCCGTCGGGTCGTGTTGAACGTGCTGGCGTACGACTTGTTGCGCGATGTCGAGCGCGAGCGCGACGATCGTTTCCGACAGTTCGTGCTGCGCGTTGTCGAGCGCGGCCTTGAACGTTTCGGCGAGTGCGGCGAGCTGCGAGGCTTCCGCGCGCGCTTCCGCCTGACCCTGCTCGAAACCTTGTGCGCGGCCCTGCTCGTAACCGGCCTGATAGCCGAGCGCCTGGCCGGCCACGTGGCCGGACGCGACACCTTGCGCGTGCGCGGCGTCGCGCAGGCGCTGCAGTTCCGCTTCGAACGCGCCGTCGTCGATTTCTTCGGGCTCGGGTTCCGGCACCGGGTCGAACGAGGCCATCTCCCAGCGCTGGTAGGCCGAGAGGCTTTCCTTGCGCGTGGAGTCGTGGTCAGACATATGCATCTTCTGCCTTGCCGCCGATCACGATTGCTCCCGATTCGGCGAGATTGCGCACGACCTGGAGGATCTTGCGCTGTTGCGTTTCCACTTCCGACACGCGGACCGGGCCGCGTGCGTCGAGGTCTTCCGCGAGCAGCTCGGCTGCACGCTGCGACATGTTCGACAGGAACTTCTGGCGCAGCGCGGGCTGCGCGCCCTTCAGCGAGATGATCAGCGTCTCGGACTCGACTTCCTTCAGCAGCAGCTGGATCGCGCGGTCTTCCAGGTCGATCAGGTTGTCGAACACGAACATCTGGTCGATGATCTTCTGCGCGAGTTCCGCGTCGTACTGGCGGACGTTGTCGATGACCGACTCTTCGTGATTGCCCGGCAGGAAGTTGAGAATTTCCGCTGCCGTGCGAATGCCGCCCATCGGGCTGCGCTTCAGGTTGTCGCTGCCCGAGAGCAGGCCCGTCAGCACGTCGTCGAGTTCGCGCAGCGCGGCGGGCTGAATGCCGTCGAGCGTCGCGATCCGCAGCAGCACGTCGTTGCGCAGACGTTCCGTGAAGCAGGCGACGATTTCCGACGCCTGATCGCGGTCCAGGTGCACGAGGATCGTCGCGATTATCTGCGGGTGCTCGTTCTTGATCAGTTCGGCGACAGCTGCCGAATCCATCCACTTCAGACCTTCGATGCCGCTCGTATCGCTGCCTTGCAGGATACGGTCGATGATCGCGCCCGCCTTGTCGTCGCCGAGCGCCTTCGTCAGCACGGAGCGGATGTAATCGTTCGAATCGAGCGACAGGGCAGTGTGCTTGTCCGCCTCGGAGACGAACTCGTGCAGCACCTCGTCGATCTGTTCACGCGTGATGTTCTTCAGCGACGCCATCGCGACGCCGATCTTCTGGACTTCACGCGGACCCAGAAACTTGAATACCTGAGCCGCCTCTTCCTCGCCAATCGACATCAGCAGGAGCGCGCTCTTCAATACGCCTTCAGTGCTCATCGGACACCCAGCTCTTCACGACGGTTGCAACAATCTTCGGATCCTGACGCGCGATCTGACGCGCATATTCGAGGTTCCGCTCATATTTGGCCTTGTCGCTTTCCAGCGAGACCAGCGATCCTTCGACTTCCTCTTCCGCTGCCACGGCTGCCGCGCTCGGCAGGCCGTCGAGCACCGGTTCATCCGGCGACGGCAGTGCAGCGACGACTTCCGGCGGCGGCGGGAACGCGCGGCGCAGGGCCGGCTTCACCATCACGAAGTACAGGAACAGGGCGACCAGACCGATGCCGGCGTACGTCGCGATCTGCTTGTACATCGCGATCATGTCCTTCGTGCGCCACCACGGCAGGTCGGCATCCGGATCGGCGATCTGCTGGAACGCGCTGCTGATCACCTTGACCGTGTCGCCGCGCGCCTGGCTGTAACCCATCGCTTCCTTGACCAGCTGATCGACCTGCGCGAGCTTGTCGGCGGAAATGGGCTGCATCGTCGCGTGACCCTTTGCGTCGACGACACGCATGTAGTTCACCACCACGGCCACCGACAGGCGCTTGATGCCGCCAACCGCCTGCTCCGTGTGGCTCACGGTCTTGCTCAGCTCGTAGTTGGTGGTCGAGTCCTTGTGGTCGCTGACGGGCGTCGTCGTCACGCCGCTGGCGCCATTCGCGCTCGCCGTGATCGGTGCGGACGCCGGCTGCGGCGGCTGATTCGACAGTGCGCCCGGCACGCCCGACGCACCGCTCTGCGACATTTCGGTTGCCGTGCTGGTCTGCTGGCTGCGAATCGAGGCCTGCTGCGGATCGTTGTTCGGGGCATACCGCTCCGAGGTCTGCTCGTTCTTCGAGAAATCGATGTCCGCGCTCACCGACGAATGCGCGTTGCCCGAGCCGAACATCGGTCCGAGGATCGCGTCGATGCGCTGCTGCGTGTTGCGCTCGATCTGCTGCACATACTTGAGCTGCGTCGCGTCGAGGCCAGCGCCGTTCGCACCCGCCTGCGTGAGCAGGTTGCCGTCCTGGTCGACGATCGTCACGCCGCGCACGGGCATGTCAGGCACGGCGGAAGCGACCATATGCGTGATGGCCACGACCTGGCCTTCGTCGAGCATGCGGCCCGGATACAGATTGACGAGCACGGACGCCGACGGCGCTTCGCGGTCGCGCACGAACACGGTCGGCTTCGGAATCGCCAGATGGACGCGCGCCGTTTTCACCGTCGAGATCGATTCGATCGTGCGCTGCAGTTCGCCTTCCAGCGCGCGCTGGTAGTTGATCTGCTCGGCGAACTGGCTGATGCCGAACTTCTGGTTGTCCATCAGTTCGAAACCGACCGAGCCGCTCTTCGGCAGACCCTGCGACGCCAGGCGCAGACGCATTTCGTGCACCTGATCGGCGGGGATCAGGATCGCGCCGCCGGCATCGGAAAACTTGTAGGGAACGTTTGCCTGCTGGAGTGCGGCAACGATTGCGCCGCCATCCTGATCGGATACGTTGCTGTACAGCACCTTATAGTCGGGTGCACGCGACCAGAGAATCAGTCCCGCGACGACGGCGATCAGCACCGCGACCGCGAAGATCAGCGGCGCGCGCGGGTTGCCGCGCATCTGCGTCAGCGAAGCGGGCAGACCGGGGAAGCGCGAGGCAAAGCCGCTGCCCGAGCCGCCGAGGTCGAGGCCCGCTGCGCCCGCCTGGGCGGCTCCCGCTGCGCCGGGCTGTGCGCCGGCGAGGCCCATGCGGGCGTCGGGGGTCATTAAAGAGTTGGCTGACGAATCCATGCGTCGGGTTTCTCCGGAATCCTTTTGCGTTCTGCCGCTTACGCCGCCTTACCAGCAACGTCTGTCGACAGAGACTTTCACGCTAGGGATTATCCGCATGGGCAGGCAACCCGATGCGCCGAATAGCGGGGGGTTTCCCCCTTACTTTCACGGCTTTCGGAAAAGGGCCACTGCTATGCTTCCTGTCCAATTGGTGCATGGCGCGAACGCTCGCCGGCATCTCACTCAGGAGAGAACATGACAGCGCCCATCAATCCGCTCCAGTCGGCCCTGCAACAGATGCAGGCGATGGCAGCACAGGCCACGGGCGGCAGCGCCCAGGTGGCCAACGAATCTGGCGCCGCCACGGCGGGCGGCTTCGCGTCGGCGCTGAAGGCGTCGATCGACAAGATCAGCGGCGACCAGAAGGCTGCCGTCGGCGAAGCTCACGCATTCGAAATCGGCGCGCCGAACGTGTCGCTGAACGACGTGATGGTCGACATGCAGAAGGCCAACGTCGGCTTCCAGTTCGGCTTGCAGGTGCGCAACAAGCTGGTGTCGGCCTACAACGACATCATGCAGATGGCCGTCTGACGTAAAAAGCGAGCGCGCCGCAGGCGTTCGCGGGCATGCCGCCTTTCCTCTGGGCGGCGGCGCGCGGATTCATGCGCGGCGCATCGGCTTCCCGCCTCTTTTTTGTGCACTGTGCTGGTGCAACGGACCTGCCGCGCGTGGCAAACCCACGCGGCGCGCGGCCCCGGGGCGCCATGCCGTGGTGCATTTCTGACGCTTCCTTCCAGCGGGCTAAAGCTTTATTCGTATGAACCGATAACCTTGATACAAGGGCTGGCTGGAAAGCGCGCGGCAAAAGGTGACGCAGCGTCCCGGCAAGCCGTCCGCTGTCAGTCCGACCGTTATCTGCAATACAGGAGGAGCGCCGATGTTTTCCCCGGGACACTCTGGAGCCAATGCTTACGCTCGCGTCGGCGTGGAGACAGGGGTGATGGGTGCAAGCCCCCATCGCCTGATCGTGATGTTGTACCAGGGGGCGCGCAAGGCAGTTGCGCAGGCGCGTATGCATCTGCAGCAAGGCGATATTGCGGCCCGCGGCGAGTCGATCGGCAAGGCCATCCAGATCATCGGCGACGGATTGCAGCAGGCGCTCAATCTCGACGCCGGCGGCGAAATCGCGGGGCGTCTGGATGCGCTCTATAGCTATATGACGCGGCGACTGCTCGAGGCGAACCTCAAACAGAGCGAGGCGATGCTCGTCGAAGTCGACGGGTTGCTGGCCACGCTCGAGGAAGCCTGGATCGGAATCGCACCGGAGATTGCGCGGATGGCGATGCAGTCGTCCGCCGAAAGCATGAGATGAGTTCGAACGCAGACTATTTCGCCCGCTACGAGGCGATCGCAGCGATTTCAGTCCAGATGGTGATGGCAGCGCGAAACGCGCTTTGGAACGATCTCGTCCTGTTGCAGGACGAGTACCGGCATCTCGTCGACGCGCTGAAACACGCGGAAGACGGCGTGCGCCTGTCCGACGACGAGCGCTCCCGCAAATTCGACCTGATCCGCCAGATCCTCGCGAACGACGCGACGGTCCGCGATCTCGCGAATCCGCGCATGGCCAAGCTGCAGGCGCTGTTCGCGCCGAGCCGCCCGGCCATCGTGCTGACAGAACTTTACCAGGCGCGCTGAGCGCTTTCACACAGCTTCATATGAGCCGCTAGCGGCTACGCAGCGTCAATGCGCGAGAGGATGCGGGCATGAACGGAATCGACACGGCTGTGGCTGCACTGCTGGCTAGCCGCATCGACAGCCTGCTTCCCGTCGGCGCGCGCGCCGGCGCCACCGCATCTCAGGCGGACGCCTCTCTCAACGTCAAGACCCCGCCCGTTTCGCCCATTCCGGCGACGCCCGCGCCATTGCCTGCGTCCGCGCAGACGGCGCTGTCGGCCGTCGCGCTGACGCTCGATGCCATCACGCGTTACGGCGGCGAAGCGACGCCCGCGCTGGTCGGGCAGATGCCCGTCTGGCCCGCCGCGCCCGCGATCGATATCGCACCGCTGCTGGTCGATACGGGCGCGAACGCGCAGCAGGCGGCGGCTTCGGGTAACGCGCCCGCACAAAATGCAAGCGGGGCGAACGCCGCGCAGGGTACGAACGCGGCGTCGAATATCGTCGCCGCGCCGGTGCCCGTCGCCGAGCTGGCGGCCGCGCTGCAACGCACCGTCGCCGAAAGCGGGCTGTTCTACGAATCGCATCTCGCGCAATGGCTGTCGGGGCAACGTCCCGTCGAGTCGCTCGCGGGCGAGGCGCAGAATCGGCTGGCCGATGCCGCGTCCCAACCGCAGTCCGACGCCGGCCAGGATGCCGACGACGCGAATGCGTGGACGCAAGGCCGGCCATCCGGCAACACGGGCGCCGCGGCGTTCGCTGCCGCCGTCGCCGCCGCGCGTGGCGAACCGGAAGGACCGCAAGGGCCGCACAATCAGTCGGCGCGCTTCACGACGTTCGATCTCGCGACGCACGACATCATCGACATGCCCGCCGAAAACGCGCGCTCCTCGCAGCAGGCTGCCATGACGCACGCGGCGGGCGACGATCCGAACACACCGCAACAGCAATCGATGCAGGCTTCGCTGCATCCCGCGACGATTCCCCTCGTGCGCCAGCAGCTCGATCTGCTCGCGACGGGGCAATTCCGCTGGACGGGCGAAGCGTGGCCGGGCGCGCGGCTCGACTGGACGATCGAACAGGACGGCGACGAATGGCGGCGCAGCGGCAATGGCGCTTCTTCCGCCGACGATGAGTATCCGTGGCGCACGCGCCTCACGCTGTCGCTGCCGTCGCTCGGCACGGTCGACGCCGACCTCACGCTGACGGGCACGCGTCTCGTCGCGCGGGTGCAGGCGAGTCCGGGCGGCGCGGCGCGTCTTGCCGCGCAGGGCGAGACGTTCAGGCAGCGGCTCGCGCAGGCGGGCATCGAACTGAGCGGCCTGTCGATTCGCGAGATCGGCGGAAGCCCGCCGGCTGGCGGCGCGGCGGCTGCGGCGGCGGCGGCGGCATCGGCGTATGCACGCTCGACGGCGGACAAGCCCGCACAGCATGACGCCGGCCACGATGATTTCGACTGGGACATGCAATGAGCCGCACGCATCGACGGAGCGCGGCGGCGCTCGTCTACGATTCCCACGGTCACGACGAAGCGCCGCGCGTCATCGCGAAGGGTTATGGGCTCGTCGCCGACATGATCGTGCAGCGCGCGAAGGAAGCGGGCCTGTACGTGCACGAATCACCCGAAATGGTGTCGCTGCTGATGCAGGTCGATCTCGATTCGCGCATTCCGCCGCGGCTGTATCAGGCCGTCGCGGAACTGCTCGCGTGGCTGCATCGGCTGGAAAGCGGCGCCGCCGACGATCCGCCTGTCACCGACGTTGTCGTCGCCTCCCCAGCGCCGGATACACCCGGCGAGCTTTGAGGCTCCACGTCAGAAACGCATCATCAGACTGAGCAGCGCCCGCACGCGCCGGCCGTACGGCGGCGCGATCAGGCCGCGCGCGTTGAAGCGCGCCTGCGTCAGCACCGGCTTCATCTTCGAAAACGTGACGAAGCCTTCATACCCGTGATACGCGCCCATCCCGCTCGCGCCGACGCCGCCGAACGGCAGGCTTTCGCACGCGAGATGCATCAGCGTTTCGTTGATGGCCATGCCGCCCGCGATCGTTTCGTGCGTGACGCGCGCGATCGTCGCCTTGTCGTCGTCGTACAGATAGAGCGACAGCGGACGCGGGCGCGCGTTGATGTAGGCGATTGCGTCGTCGAGCGAATCGTAGGGAATCACGGGCAGCAAAGGCCCGAAAATTTCTTCCTGCATCAGCGTGGACGAGTCAGGCGCCTGTGTCACGGCGACGAGCGGAAAGCGGCGCGCGGCGGCATCGGGCGCGGCGTCCGTCAGCGCGTGCAGTTGCGCGCCCTGTTCGCGCGCTTCGTCCGCGAGACGTTGCAGGCGGGCGAAATGGCGCGGCGAAATGATCGACGTGTAATCGGCGTTGCGCGCGAAGTCCGGATAGAGGCGCGCCATGCGCACGCGCGCTCGTTCGATGAACGCCTGCTCCTTGCCGCGCGGCACGAGCACGTAGTCGGGCGCGACGCACGTTTGCCCCGCGTTGAGCGTCTTGCCCGCGACGATGCTGTCGACGGCGTAGTCGAAGCGCGCCTGCGGTCCGACGATTGCGGGCGACTTGCCGCCGAGTTCCAGCGTGACGGGCGTCAGATGCTCGGCGGCGGCGCGCATCACGTCGTGACCGACCTTCGTCGAGCCGGTGAACAGCAGATGATCGAACGGTTGCGCGCTGAAGGCGGCCGCGAGCGCGGCGTCGCCATTGACGACGGCGACGTGATCGCGCGAAAAGGTCTGTGAGATAAGCTGCTCGAACAGCATCGACGTGCGCGGCGTCAGTTCCGACATCTTGATGATCGCGCGATTGCCCGCCGTGAGCGCGCTGATCAACGGACCCGCCGCGAGCAGCACCGGATAGTTCCAGGGCACGATGATCCCGACGACGCCGAGCGGCTGCGGCACGACCTTCGCGCGCGCGGGCAGCAGCCATTTGTTCGCGCCGCGCCGCTGCGCTTTCATCCAGCGCTTGCCGTGACGCAGCGCGCCGTCGATTTCCTCTTTGATGAGCAGAAATTCGGCCAGCAGGATTTCTTCTTTCGCGCGATTGCCGAAGTCGGCGTGCATCGCGTCGGCGAGCGCATCGCGATTGTCGAGCAGCACTTCGCGCAACGCTTTCAATTGCGCGGCGCGCTGGTCCCACGATGGATACGGCGCGCGCAGATACGCAGCGCGTTGCTCGCGCAACAGCGCGCCGAGTGCCGCGATCTCCGGCAGATCGTTTTTCATCTGGTCGTCTCTCCCTGTTCTTGTTTATGTAGTGCTCGTGGTGTGGTCAGTTCATGAACGCGCGCTCGACGATCGCGGCGTGATCGTACGCGGCGGGCAGCGTGCCGTACACGCGACCGCTTTCGCCGCAGCCTTCGCCGAGGCGCGTCGCGATGAACGCATCGGCGACGAACGACGGCGCATGCTGCACGAGCAGCACGGCCTGCGCGATCAGCACGATTTGCTGCGCGATACGGCGCGCCGATGCTTCGCGTGTTTCGGGCGCCGACGTCAGCGCTTGCGTCAGCCAGTCGAGCGCGGCGTTCAGCGCGGGATGTGCTTGTGCCTCTGCGCGCCACGCGGCAAGCAAGGCCTGCGCGGCGTCGGGCTCGCGCTCCATCGCGCGCAGCACGTCGAGACACATCACGTTGCCCGAGCCTTCCCAGATCGAGTTGACGGGCGCCTCGCGATAGAAGCGCGCCATCGGTCCTTCTTCGACGTAGCCGTTGCCGCCCCAGACTTCCATCGCTTCGCCCGTGAATTCGAGCGTGCGCTTGCAGACCCAGTACTTAGCGGCAGGCGTGACGAGGCGCCGCCATGCGCGTTCTTCGGGCGCGTTCGTCGTGTCTTCGAAGGCGCGCGCGAGGCGCATGAACAGCACGGTCGCGGCTTCGGACTCGAGCGAAAGATCGGCGAGCACGTTGCGCATCAGCGGTTGATCGGCGAGATGCCGGCCGAATGCGCTGCGATGGCGCGCGTGGTGAATCGCCTGCACGAGCGCCGCACGCATCAGCGCCGCACTGCCGATCACGCAATCGAGCCGCGTGTAGTTCGCCATTTCGATGATGGTCGGCACGCCGCGCCCTTCGTCGCCGATCATCACGCCCCACGCGTCGAAAAACTCGACTTCGCTGCTCGCGTTCGAACGATTGCCGAGCTTGTCCTTCAGACGCTGGATGCGAACCGCGTTCTTGCTGCCGTCCGGCGCGAAGCGCGGCACGAAGAAGCACGACAGACTTTCGTGATCGTCAGTGCGCGCGAGCACCAGATGCGCGTCGCACTGCGGCGCGGAGAAAAACCATTTGTGTCCGACGAGCCGATAGCCCGCGCCACGTCCACTGCCGCTCGCCGCGAACGCCTGTGTGCGGTTGCTGCGCACGTCGGAGCCGCCTTGCTTTTCCGTCATGCCCATGCCGATCATCATCGACGTCTTCTGATCGAGCGGCAGGTCGCGCGAATCATGCTCGCGCGAATACAGCTTGTCGCGCAATGTCGCGAAGAGTTCGGGTTCGCGTTGCAGCACGGGAATGCTGGCGAAGGTCATCGTCAGCGGACACAGCGAGCCGGATTCGAGTTGCGCGTGCAGAAAATAGCCGGCACAACGCGCGACCATCGCGCCGGGCTGCGGATCGGAGAAAGGCAGCGCGTGCAGTCCTTCCCGACGCAACAGGCCGAGCAGCGTATGCCATGCAGGGTGGAATTCGAGCGCATCGATGCGTTCGCCGCGCGAGCTGAACGACGCGAGTTCGGGCGTGTGGCGGTTCGCGAGATCGGCGAGTGCGAGGATGTCGGGTGTCGTCAGCGCGGCGCCGTCGCGCGTGAGCGTCTCGCGATGCCATCCCGCGCCTTCGCGCTCGACGCCGGAGACAAGCGCGGCGTCGCTCGAAAACAGGTTGTAGTTCGCGAGCGGCGGAACCTGATTGGTCACTTCATGCGTCATGCCGGGGCCGAACCGTTCCATCTGATGTCTCCGTTCGATGCACGCGCGCCGTCCAGTGTCCGGGCCGCTGTTTTATGTGAGCGCGCAAGCCGAATGAGCAGAAGGGCAGCACGCAGAAGACCGTGTTTGAACGACGTCCGCACGCCAGAAATAGCGCGCGCGGGATCTTTCATCATAGGGGCGCGGCGCGGGTTCCGTTTAGAGGGATCGCTCTGACGTCGACGGCGCGAGATCGTCCCGCGCTCCCTACAATGCGCAGACAGCGCATGTAGACAAGTGTGCACGAGACAGATGCCGCCAGCAACGCGCGGCGACAATAGCGTGGGACAGGAGGAGCGGATGCAATACGACTACGTCATCGTAGGCGCGGGTTCGGGCGGCTGTTCGCTCGCCGGGCGTCTCGCGGAGCAATGTCCCGACGCGACCATCGCGCTCATCGACGCGGGTCCGCACACCGAACGCAATCTCTTCGTCAACATGCCGCTCGGCGTCGCCGCCGTCGTGCCGTTCAAGCTCAAGACCAACTACGGCTATCTGACGACGCCGCAACCCGGTCTCAACGGACGGCGCGGTTATCAGCCGCGCGGACGCGGCTTCGGCGGATCGAGTGCGATCAACGCAATGGTCTACACGCGCGGCCATCCGCTCGATTACGACGACTGGGCGCGGCTCGGCTGCAACGGCTGGTCTTTCGACGACGTGTTGCCGTACTTTCGCCGCGCAGAATGCAACGAGCGCAACAGGCACGGCGCCAATGCGCTGCATGGCGCCGACGGTCCGCTCAACGTCGCGGATCTGCGGTTCCAGAATCCGTTTTCCCATCGCTTCGTGAAGGCCGCCGTCGAAGCCGGCTTTCCGCGCAACGACGATTTCAACGGCGCGATGCAGGAAGGCGTCGGCTTCTACCAGGTGACGCAGCGCGGCGGCCAGCGCTGGAGCGTCGCGCGCGCGTACATCTACGGACGCGCGCGTCCGAATCTGCACACCATCGCCGATGCCGCCGTGTTGCGCGTGCTGTTCGACGGCAAGCGCGCGACGGGCGTCGAAGTGATGCGCGGCGGCGCGAAGGAAATCATCGAGGCGCGCTGCGAAGTCGTGCTCGCGGCGGGCACCTTCAACTCGCCGCAACTGCTGATGTGCTCGGGCATCGGTCCCGCGGAGCATCTGCGCGCGTTCGGCATTCCCGTGCTGCACGACGCGCCCGAAGTCGGGCGCAATCTCACCGATCACGTCGATTTCACGATCAACAAACGCGTGCCGTCGACGAAACTCACCGGCTTCTCGCTGCGCGGCTTCGCGAAGATGGTGCCGGGCTTCTACTCGTATCTGCGCAGCGGACGCGGCATGCTGACGAGCAATGTCGCGGAAGCGGGCGGCTTTCTGAAAAGCCGTCCGACGCTCGACCGGCCCGATCTGCAATTGCACTTCTGCACCGCGCTCGTCGACGATCACAATCGGCGGATGCATTGGGGGCATGGCTATTCGCTGCACGTGTGCGTGCTGCGTCCGCATAGCCGCGGTTCCGTGACGCTCGCGGGCAGCGATGCGCGCGAGGCGCCCGTCATCGATCCCGCGTTTCTCACCGATCCGCGCGATATGGATCTGCTCGTCGAAGGCGTGCATCTGTCGCGGCGCATTCTGGACGCGCCGTCGCTCGCGCTGTGCGGCGGCCGCGAACTCTACACGCGGCACGGACAGACGGATGCCGAATTGCGCGCGACGATCGCCGAACGTGCCGACACGATCTATCACCCCGTTTCGACATGCAGGATGGGCGGCGACGAGCGATCGGTCGTCGATCCGCAACTGCGCGTGCGCGGCGTAACGGGCTTGCGGGTAGTCGACGCTTCCGTGATGCCGACGCTGATCGGCGGCAACACGAACGCACCTACGGTGATGATCGGCGAGCGCGCCGCGGATTTCATCGCAGCGACGCGGCGTGGTGCTGTCGCCAGTCAGCCGCTCGCCGACGAGCTCAGGCCACTCGTCCGTCGTGATGCCGAACAACACGCAAAATAAGAGTAATCCTATAAAGATCCAAAATCGTTCATCGCTTCATTTCTGAGATTTTCACGCTCCTATAATCGCGCCCCAACGAAGGGCGCACGGGCGCGCGTTCGAAATTCAGGGAAACGAATCGATGAGTGTCAATGTGATTCAGTTGGTCCGGTCTGCATTGCCGGACGCGGTGGTTCGACAGTTGTCGAATTGCCTCGGGTTGCCGCCGGAAGCGACGGCGAAAGTGATGGATGTCACCGCGCCGGCGCTCGTCGCCGGCCTGTTGCACAAATGCGCGACGCTCGACGGCGCGCGTGCGCTGTTCGCGACCGTACTCGGGCAGGAAGTCAGCGCGGATATCGCCGAACAGCTGCCGCGAATTTTCTCGAGCACGACGGGCGTGACGCAGTTGTCGTCGACGGGTCGTCAGCTGCTCGAACATCTGTTCGAGCGGCGCATCGACGGATTGAGCGACACCGTGTCGATGCAGACGGGCGTGCCCGCGCACGCGACGCACGCCATTTCGGGCATCGCTGGCGGCGTGATGATGGGCGTGCTCAAGCGCCACGTTCTCGATCATCAGGGCAATATCGGCCAGCTGCCGACGCTGCTCGGCCAGCAGTTGCCGCACATCGCGCCGTTCCTGAACGACGGTCTGACGATGGTGCTTGGTCTGGGCGGCGCGGCAGCTTTCGCGCAGACGGTCGGTTCGCAGGTGCGCGCGGTGTCGTCGCATTTCGATCAACCGGTTGCAGCGCCTGCACCCGTGCGCGGTCCCGCCGAGCCGACGCTGTCCACGAATGCGTCAGCCGCCGTGCAGCCCGCCCGCGAAGTGCGCGAGGTGCGCCATGTCGGTCTGAAGGCGAAGCATTGGCTCGGCGTGACGGCGTTGTCTGCGCTGATCGGCGCGTTGGCCGCGATGCTGACGTGGATTGCGTTGTCGTACTGTCCGGCGGCGACCGGTTTCCTCAGCCGCAACGTGGTCGCAGCCGAGCCTGTCGCAGCGGACGCGTCGGCCGCGCAAGCCGATACCCAGCCGGTTCCGCAGCCCGCGCACGACGATTCCGCGAGCACTTCGGGCCCGGTGCAGACGGACGCGGCGCCCGCCGCCGCGAAGGACTCGCAACTGATCGTCTCCGTCGATAAAAACGGCAAGCCGACGATTACCGCAACCGTTCAGAACGTCGCCGAAAAGTCGCAACTGCTGAACGCGCTGACGAAGAAATTCGGTGCGGGCAACTTCAACGCCGACATCACGCTCGACGACAGCCGTAAGGCTGCTGACTGGCTCGCGCATCTCGACGCGCTGCTGCCGCTGCTGGCGACGCCGGGCGCGGAGATGAAAATCGACGGCACGCAGGTCGAACTGAGCGGTGCGGCCGCCGATGCAAAATCCGGCTGGCTCGACCGTCTGAAATCGCTGTTCGGCGCGTCGTATCAGGTGAGCGCGTTTAATCCGGCGCAAGCCGTCGCGAACGCCGCGCAGTCGTTCAGGAACGCGGCGAAGTCGCTGCTCGCGCCGGGCGCATCGTGCGCGTCGGCGGATCTCGTCAGGACGCTGAACCTGCAGGTCGTCAATTTCGCGTCGCGCGACGCGCGCGTGCCGCAGTCGGCATTCGACGATCTGAACCAGTCCGCGCAATTGCTGCAATCGTGCGCGAAGAGCGGCCACGCGCCGAAGCTCGAAGTGGCGGGCTACTCGGATAACGTCGGCGGCGAATCGGCGAATCTGGAGTTGTCGAAGGAGCGCGCCGAAGCCGTGCGCGCGTTCCTCGTGAAAGCCGGCGTGCCCGCCGACGCGCTCGTCGCGCACGGCTACGGCAATGTGCGCCCCGTGGCGAGCAACGCGACGGAAAGCGGGCGTTTCGCGAATCGGCGGATCGAATTCACTGACGCGCAGGCGCAGCCGCAGTAACACGCAAGAGGTCGAACGAAGTCGGAACCCGATGCCGCCCGGTGCAAACCGGGCGGCATTTTTCATTTCGGCTGCGGTTTCGCGCGATCCGGTTGCGCGGCGGGGAGATCGAAGGTAGGCGGGTGCGTGAAGTTGTCGGTTGTGAGGCCCGGCAGCGTTTCGCGCGCGACTTCGAGCCACGCGCGCGCCGCATGCGACAGATAGCCGTTGCGCCGCCAGCCGATCGCCATTTCCCACGGAATCTCCGGCGCGACGACGGGCCGGCAGGTGAACTGCGCGGCATCGAGCCGCCGGCAATACGGCGCGGGCAACAGCGCAATGCCGACGCCCGCCAGCACCAGCGCCGCCATGAAGTCCCAATGCCCGCTGCGTCCGACGATGGTCGGCGCGAAGCCCGCCGTGCGGCACGCCGTCAGCACGACGTCGTTCAGCGCGAGGCTTTCGCCGTAGAACACGAACGGTTCCTGCGCGAGATCGGCGAGCGGCACTTCCTGCAGCGCATCCCAGCGCGAGCCGTGACGCGCGACGAGCCACAGCACCTGACGGGTCATCGGCAGCACGTCGATCATGTCGTCGACAGGCTGAAGCACGCCGCCGAGTTCCAGTTCGCCCGAAATCAGCGCGGCCTCGATTGCCTTCGAACCCTGCTCGAACAGCTTCAGCTCGACCTTCGGATAACGCTGCCGGAATGCGGCGATCGCGGGCGTGAAGAGCGACCCGCCCATCGGCGGAATGCCGATGGTCAGCTCGCCGCGCCCGAGCTTGTCGAGATCGTTCAGTTCGGCCTGCAATTGCGCGTAGGCGGCGATCACATCCTGGCCGCGCTGATAGACGATCCGGCCGGCGTCCGTCAGCACCATCTGCCGGCCGTCGCGCAGCAGCAGCGGCGAGCCGATCTCGTCTTCCAGCGCCTTCACCATCTTGCTGATGGTCGGCTGCGTGACGAACATCTGCTCGGCCGCGACGGTGAAGCTCTGCTGCCGTACGACCTCGACAAAATAGCGAAGCGCGCGCAGTTCCATGTTCGTAGCCCTCTTCGTTAGCCTCAATTCCAATTTGGAATGAAGCGGATAATTCTAAGTCATTATATTTATGCTGCACCGCACCCTATACTGAATCTCATCCAAAAGTCACCTAGGGTTTGCCATGATCTCGCCGCTGATCGCCCGTCTCGCCGCTTCCATCCGCCTCGATGCGACGTCGCCCGTCGCGAAGATCGGCCGGATTGCCGTGCAGAGCGCGGCCATCGCCGGAGTCTGGTTCGCCGCCGATTACATCGTGCGCCGTTTCGGTCTGCCTGTGCCGGGCGGCGTCGTGGGTCTCGTCGCGCTGCTGGCGCTGCTGTTCTGCGGCGGCGTCGCGCCGCGCTGGGTGAAGGCGGGCGCCGACTGGCTGCTGTCGGACATGCTGCTGTTCTTCATTCCCGCCGCCGTCGCGGCCGTCCAGTACGGCGGCCTGTTCCGCGAAGACGGATGGCGCCTCGCACTCGTCGTGATCGCGGGCACGCTGATGGTGATGGTGGCCGTCGCGTTTGCCGTCGAACAGGCCGCACGGCTCGAACGCCGTCTCGCGCTGCGTCGCGTGATGGTTCAGCGCGCGCCCGTCGAACGCCGTGCTGCCGGTCGCAACTTCCTCTAATCCACGTTCCGGATCGTTTCGTTCATGAGCGCCTTCTACTCGTCCCTTTTCGTCGACGACGCTTCCCGGCTCATCGCCGCGGGCTGCTTCGTGCTGACGGTGGCGCTCTATTTCGCGTCGAAGGCGTTGTACGCGCGCTTCCGGTCGCCCTGGCTCACGCCGCTGCTCGCTGTGCCCGCGGTGCTGGCCGCGATCGTCGTCGTCGCGCGGATTCCTTATGCCGTCTACTTTCAGGACACGCGCTGGCTGATGTGGCTGCTCGGCCCGGCGACCGTCGCGTTCGCTGTGCCCATCTACGAATACCGCGAACTGCTGAAGCGCCACTGGATTTCGCTCACCGTCGGCGTGACGGTCGGCATCGTGGTCGCCGTGGGCGGATCGCTGGCGCTGTCGAAGCTGCTGCATCTGTCGCCGGAATTGCAGCGCAGCCTGATGACGCGCTCGGTATCGACGCCGTTCGCGCTCGCCGTGTCCGACAAGATTCACGCGCCGAAAGATCTGACCGCGCTGTTCGTGATCGCGACGGGCGTCTGCGGCATGCTGTTCGGCGAGATCGTGCTGGCGCTCGTGCCGCTGCGCACGCGGCTCGCGCGTGGCGCGCTGTTCGGCGCGGCGGCGCACGGCGTCGGCACGGCTAAGGCGCGTGAACTCGGCAGCGAAGAGGGCGTCGTCGCGAGCCTGACGATGATGATCGCGGGCGTCGTGATGGTGCTGCTCGCGCCGCTGTTCGGGATGCTGCCGCTTTGACCTGCAGCCGGACTGAGCCTATTTTGGGATGAGTGGCGGCGCGCGCGCTTTATGATCGCCGGCGTCATTCACTCCGAGACCGGATCAGGCGATGCATCCCATCTCCATCATCATTCCCTGCTACAACGCCGAAGGCACGCTCGCCCGCACGCTCGAGAGCTGCGTCGCGCAACCGGAAGCGGCGCAGATCGTCGTAATCGACGACGGTTCGCAGGACGCTTCACGCGACATCGCCGCGCAATTCGCTCAGCGCTATCCGCACATCGAACTGCTGGGCATGCCGCAAAACGGCGGCGCGGCGCGCGCGCGGAACTGGGGCGCGATGCATGCGCGACATCCGCTGCTCGCCTTTATCGACGCCGACGACGAGTATCTGCCCGGCGCGCTCGCTGCTGCCGCCCAATTCCTGCACGATCATCCGCGTCAGCCGTCGATCCGTTTCGACGTCGAGTATTGCGGCTTTCCCGCCGAGATCACCGGGCATCCTCAATTCGCCGAGCACGCGGCGACGCTCAGCAACACGGTGCCGAGCAGTCTCGTGATCCGGCGTTCGCTGTACGCGGCGTTCGGCGGTTTTCCGCTCGATGACGTGTTCCGCCGCCACGGCGGCGAAGACGGCGCGTTTTCGCTCGCGCTGCTGAACATCTTCGGCAATCCGCGGCTCGACGACTGCAAGCGCGTGCGCATGCACTATCACCCGAATATCCACGCGGAGCGGTATTTCCGCATTTCGATGGGCATGCTCGCCGCACCCGACGAACTCGTCGACGCGACGCGTGAAGCGTCGTGGCGCTTCGTGCGCCACGCGTACGAAGCGATCACCGAATTGCGCGACGCCGACCTCGCGCCGCATCTGACCGCGCAAGCCGCACAACCCGCGCAAACCTCGCCGAATCAATCGGCATAGGCTGAATCGCCGTACCCGCTCGTCATCCCGTTTTGCTACAATCGCCGTTCGTCTTCGAGGAGCGTTGCGACGGGTTCGGCCCGCCAGGCTCGAAGGCTTTCAATCGGAAGGAATGAACGCGCGCCGCGCCTACAAACCAACCGCATCGAACGGCGCTCACGTCACATTTCTAGGTCTTTTTTAGAAAGGAGGGCGTGATGAACGCCGCAGTTATCGATTCCCAAGACTACATTGTTGCCGACATGTCGCTGGCCGACTGGGGCCGCAAGGAACTCACCATCGCCGAGACCGAAATGCCCGGTCTCATGCAAACGCGCGAAGAGTACAAGGCCCAGCAGCCGCTGAAGGGCGCACGCATCGCTGGCTCGCTGCACATGACGATTCAAACGGGCGTGCTGATCGAGACGCTGACGGCGCTCGGCGCCGACGTCCGTTGGGCATCGTGCAACATCTTCTCGACGCAGGACCACGCCGCTGCCGCGATCGCGAAGGGTGGCGTGCCCGTGTTCGCATTCAAGGGCGAATCGCTCGACGAATACTGGGAGTTCTCGCACCGCATTTTCGAATGGCCGAACGGCGAATTCGCGAACATGATCCTCGACGACGGCGGCGACGCAACGCTGCTGCTGATCCTCGGCTCGAAGGCCGAGAAGGATCGCTCGGTCATCTCGAAGCCGACCAACGAGGAAGAAGTTGCGCTGTACAAGTCGATCGGAAAGCATCTCGACATCGATCCGACGTGGTACTCGAAGCGCCTCGCGCACATCAAGGGCGTGACGGAAGAAACGACGACGGGCGTGCATCGCCTGTATCAGATGGAGAAGGAAGGCCGTCTGCCGTTCCCCGCGATCAACGTCAACGACTCGGTCACGAAATCGAAGTTCGACAACCTGTACGGCTGCCGCGAGTCGCTCGTCGACGGCATCAAGCGTGCAACCGACGTGATGATCGCCGGCAAGATCGCGGTCGTCGCAGGATACGGCGACGTGGGCAAGGGCTGCGCGCAATCGCTGCGCGGTCTGGGCGCAACCGTGTGGGTCACGGAAATCGATCCGATCTGCGCGCTGCAAGCCGCGATGGAAGGCTACCGCGTCGTGACGATGGAATACGCCGCCGACAAGGCCGACATCTTCGTGACGGCAACGGGCAACTACCACGTGCTGAACCACGATCACCTGAAGGCGATGCGCCACAACGCGATCGTCTGCAACATCGGCCACTTCGACTCGGAAATCGACGTTGCGTCGACGCGCCAGTACACGTGGGAAAACATCAAGCCGCAAGTCGACCACATCATTTTCCCGGACGGCAAGCGCGTGATCCTGCTGGCTGAAGGTCGCCTCGTGAACCTCGGCTGCGCGACGGGCCACCCGTCGTTCGTGATGTCGAACTCGTTCACGAACCAGACGCTCGCGCAGATCGAACTGTTCGTCGAAGGCAGCAAGTACGAGAACAAGGTCTACGTGCTGCCGAAGCAACTCGACGAGAAGGTCGCGCGTCTGCACCTCGCGCGCATCGGCGCGAACCTGACGGAGCTGACGACGGAACAGGCTGGCTACATCGGCGTCGACAAGAACGGTCCGTTCAAACCGAACCACTACCGTTACTAAGTCGATCGATAAGTCGATCAACAAGCCGAAACAAGTCGGCATGAAGGATGAAGCACACGGCCGATGCGACGCACTGCATCGGCCGGTGCTTCACGCGTGCCCTTCGAGTTCAACCCGGACTACACGCCCACAGGCGATCAGGAGCTGTTCATGACCGTATTGCTGACCTGGCTGGTCAACGCGCTCGCGCTGTTGATCATCACCTACATCGTGCCGTCGATTCACATCCGCAGTTTCGGCACTGCGCTGATCGTCGCGCTCGTGCTCGGGCTCATCAATGCCGTCCTGCGGCCGGTGCTGATCCTGCTGACGTTGCCCGTCACGATTCTCACGCTCGGGCTCTTCATACTCGTGGTGAACGCGCTGTGCTTCTGGCTGTGTGCGTCGCTGCTGAAGGGCTTCGAAGTGTCGGGTTTCTGGTCGGCGTTCTTCGGCTCGATCCTGTACAGCATCGTTTCGTGGCTGCTGTCCGCGCTCATCTTCGGTAACCGCAGCTTCGGCTGACGGGTTACCAACAGAGGATCATGAACCCCATCGAACTTTCATTCGAATTCTTCCCGCCGAAGACGCAGGAAGGGCTCGAGAAGCTGCGTGCGACGCGCACGCAGCTTCTGCCGCTCAAGCCCAAGTTCGTGTCCGTCACGTTCGGCGCCGGCGGTTCGACGCAGCAAGGCACGCTGGATACCGTGCTCGATCTGTCGAAAGACGGCCTCGAAGCGGCGCCGCACCTGTCGTGCATCGGCTCGTCGAAGGACAGCCTGCGAGCGATTCTCAACGAGTACCGTTCGCATGGCATCCGTCATATCGTCGCGCTGCGCGGCGATCTGCCGTCGGGCATGGGCGAAGTCGGCGAGCTGCGCTATGCGTCAGAACTGGTGAGCTTCATCCGCGCCGAGTTCGGCGACTGGTTCCGCATCGAAGTCGCGGCGTATCCCGAGTACCATCCGCAGTCGCGTTCGCCGAAGCATGATCTCGAGAACTTCGCGCGCAAGGTGAAGGCGGGCGCCAATTCGGCGATCACGCAGTACTTCTTCAATGCGGACGCCTATTTCCGCTTCGTCGACGATGCGCACAAGCTGGGTGTGGATGTGCCCATCGTGCCGGGCATCATGCCCATCACGAACTTCTCGCAACTGATGCGTTTCTCCGAAATGTGCGGCGCGGAAGTGCCGCGCTGGGTCGCGCGCCGGCTGGAGAGTTTCGGCGACGACCGCGAGTCGATCCGCGCGTTCGGTCTCGACGTGGTGACGGACCTGTGCCGCCGTCTCGTCGATGCCAAGGTGCCGGGGCTGCATTTCTACACGCTCAACGGTGCGGCTGCATCGAAGTCGATTTGCGAGCGGCTGGGCGTCTGACGTTTCTGCTTCTGCAATGAAAGCGGCGTGCGCGCAAGCGTACGCCGCTTTTTTATTGCGTACGCGCAGGCGTGCATTCATTGCGTTGTCATGCAACCGGGGTGAAAACCCATATTGAATCTGAATATTGGCTGACTATGATCCAAAGGCACTCGACCCAGCTGCCTCGCGGAGAACAACATGCCAATGTCATCGACGCTGTCTGCAGTCCGCAAGTCCTGTTTGCCCGTCCTGTCCGCCGTCGCGATCGTCGCGGCGTGCATCGCGCCCAATCTGAGCGCCGCGGCGTCGCTGCCCGACAAGACGGTCGTCTTCTGCTCCGAAGGCAGTCCCGCCGGTTTCGATACCGCGCAGTACACGACGAGCGTCGAGTTCAGCGCCGGCTCGTACACCGTCTATAACCGGCTGGTCGAGTTCGGCCACGGCAGCACCGACATCGAACCGGGCCTCGCCGAAAAGTGGGACGTCTCCAGCGACGGCCTGCAATACACGTTTCACCTTCGCCACGGCGTGAAGTTCCACACGACCTCGTACTTCAAGCCGACGCGCGAATTCAATGCCGACGACGTCGTGTTCACGTACACGCGCATGCTCGATCCGGAGCAACCATTCCGCAAGGCGTACAACGTGCCGTTCCCGTACTTCAACGATCTCGGGCTCGCGAAGAACATCAGCAAGGTCGAGGCGCTCGATCCGTACACCGTGCGCTTTACGCTGAAGGAAGTCGACGCGCCGTTCCTGCAGCAGATCGCGATGCCGTTCGCGTCGATCCTGTCGGCGGAATACGGCGACCAGCTGCTGAAAGCGGGCAAGGCGTCCGACATCAACCAGTTTCCCGTCGGCACGGGGCCGTTCATCTTCCGCAGCTACACGAAGGACGCGACGATCCGCTACGACGGCAACCCGGACTACTGGAAGCCGGGCGTCGTGAAGATGAGCAAGCTGATCTTCGCGATCACCGTCGATCCGTCCGTGCGTCTGCAAAAGCTGAAGCGCAACGAATGTCAGGTGATGAGCTATCCGAAGCCCGCCGACATTCCGCAGATCCAGTCGGATACGTCGCTCGCGCTGCCGCATCAGGTGGGCTTCAATCTGGGCTTTATCGCGTACAACACGACCAAGAAGCCGCTCGACAACGTGCTCGTGCGACGCGCGCTCGATATGGCCGTCAACAAGAAGGCGATCATCGATTCGGTGTATCAGGGCGCGGGCCAGGCGGCGACCAATCCGATGCCGCCGACGCAATGGGGCTACGACAAGAGCCTGAAAGACGCGCCGTATGACGTCGACAAGGCGAAGGATCTGCTCAAGCAGGCAGGATTGCCGGACGGCTTCGACCTGACGCTGTGGGCGATGCCCGTGTCGCGCCCGTACAACCCGAACGCGCGCCTGATGGCCGAAATGCTGCAGGCGGACTGGGCGAAGATCGGCGTGAAGACGAAGATCGTTACCTACGAGTGGGGCGAGTACATCCGCCGTGCGCACAGCGGCGAGCACGAAGCGATGCTGATCGGATGGACGGGCGATTATGGCGACCCGGACAACTGGCTCGGCGTGCTGCTCGGCTGCGACGCCGTCAACGGCAGCAATTTTTCCAAATGGTGCTACAAGCCGTTCGACGATCTGATCAAGCAGGCCCGCAGTACGACCGACATGGCCGTGCGCACCAAGGACTACACGGAGGCGCAGCAGATCTTCAAACAGGAAGTTCCTTTCACTCCGATTGCACATTCGACGGTATACCAGCCGCTGTCGAAGGCGATCACCGGGTTCAAGATCGATCCGTTTGGCCCGACCCAGTTCTGGAACGTCGGCCTGAAGTAGCCAACTGGCCGCTTCTTATCCTAAATACGCTGAAATTCTGGACAGCTGCCGCGCACTGCGCGGCAGCGCCGTTTTCGGCGGGTTCGTCTACTTAACAAAGTTAATTTCCTCCAATTGCGGCCCCTGGCAAAACTCACTAATATCGCGCTACGCTGGTTTTTGCCGGCGCTGAACCTGGAGGAAACATGAAGCAAAACAAACTGTTGCGCGCGGCACGGCTCACGATGCTTGTCGCGACGGCAGCGGCATCGATGGCGGGGACCCAACTGGCAAACGCCGCCGATATCCCGAACAAAACCCTCGTTTACTGCTCGGAAGGCAGTCCGGCGGGCTTTGATCCGGCGCAGTACACCACGGGCGTGGATTTCACGGCCAATACGTTCACGGTTTATAACCGCCTTGTCGAATTCGAACGCGGCGGCACGAAGGTCGAGCCGGGCCTCGCAGAGAAGTGGGATGTCTCGCCGGACGGCAAGACGTACACGTTCCATCTGCGCCACGGCGTCAAATTCCACACGACGTCCTGGTTCAAGCCGACTCGCGAATTCAACGCGGATGACGTCGTGTTCACGTTCCAGCGCATGCTGGATACGAACCAGCCGTTCCGCAAGGCCTACCCGGTGCAGTTCCCGTACTTCACGGACATGGGCCTCGACAAGCTGATCGACAAGGTCGAAAAGGTCGACCCGTACACGGTCAAGTTCACGCTGAAGGAAGTCAACGCGCCGTTCATCCAGAACCTGGCGATGGAATACGCATCGATCCTGTCGGCTGAATATGCGGATTCGCTGATGAAGGACGGCAAGGCCGCCGACATCAACCAGAAGCCGGTCGGCACGGGCCCGTTCATCTTCCGCAGCTACACGAAGGACGCGACGATCCGTTTCGACGGCAATCCGGATTACTGGAAGCCGAACACGGTCAAGATCTCGAAGCTGATCTTCTCGATCACGCCGGATCCGGGCGTGCGCGTGCAGAAGCTCAAGCGCGACGAATGTCAGGTGATGAGCTACCCGCGTCCCGCCGACATCGCGCCGCTGAAGGCCGATTCGAACATCGACATGCCGTCGCAGCCGGGCTTCAACCTGGGCTATCTGTCGTACAACGTCCAGCACAAGCCGGTCGACAAGCTCGAAGTGCGTGAAGCACTCGACATGGCGATCAACAAGAAGGCGATCATCGACTCGGTCTATCAAGGCGCAGGCCAGGCCGCGACGAATCCGATGCCGCCGACTCAATGGTCGTACGACAAGAACCTGAAGATGCCGACGTACGATCCGGAGAAGGCCAAGGCGCTGCTCGCGAAGGCCGGCTTCCCGAACGGTTTCGAGATCTCGCTGTGGGCGATGCCCGTGCAGCGCGCGTACAACCCGAACGGCCGCCTGATGGCGGAAATGATCCAGGCCGACTGGGCCAAGATCGGCGTGAAGGCGAAGATCGTCACGTACGAATGGGGTGAGTACATCAAGCGCGCGCACGCGGGCGAAGACGACACGATGCTGATCGGCTGGACGGGCGACAACGGCGACCCCGACAACTGGCTCGGCACGCTGCTCGGCTGCGACGCGGTGAACGGCAACAACTTCTCGAAGTGGTGCTACAAGCCGTTCGACGATCTGGTGAAGAAGGGCCGCGAAACCACGGCTCAGGCTGATCGCACGAAGGCTTACACGCAGGCTCAGCAGATCTTCGCGCAACAACTGCCGTTCTCGCCGATTGCTCACTCGACGGTGTATCAGCCGGTGAGCAAGAAGGTCGTCGATATGCGTATCGAGCCGCTGGGCTACGCGCGCTTCGACGGCGTGAGCATGAAGTAAATCTCGCGATGCGGCGGCTTTCGTTGCCCGCCGCGTCCCAGACGCAGTACGCTTTTCGTTCGGTTAGAAGACTGGTCGAAATGGTCCGGCGACCGGGGTCACGAGCCCTCGTCGCCGGTTGCGTTTTTTCTCACCAAGACCATAGGGACGAACCATGTTCCGATTCGTTTTGCGCCGCATCGGGATGGTCATACCGACTTTCATCGGTATCACGATCCTCGCGTTCGCGCTCATTCACCTGATTCCGGGCGACCCCATCGAAGTGATGATGGGCGAACGCGGCGTCGACCCTGCCATGCACGCAGCCGCGATGCACCGGCTCGGGCTCGACGAACCGCTGCCCATCCAGTACCTCCACTACGTCGGCCATGCGCTGCAGGGGAACCTCGGCACGTCGATCATCACCAATACCAGCGTGATGGACGAATTCCTGGCCCGTTTCCCCGCCACCGTCGAACTGTCGATCTGCGCGATGCTGTTCGCATTGATCGTCGGGTTGCCGGCGGGCGTGTTCGCGGCGCTGCGGCGCGGCTCCGTGGTCGATCACGGCGTGATGGGAACAGCCCTCACCGGCTATTCGATGCCGATCTTCTGGTGGGGTTTGATCCTCATCATGTTCTTCTCGTCGAAGCTCGGCTGGACGCCCGTCTCGGGCCGCATTGCCGTCGAATACGACATTCCGCACGTGACCGGCTTCCTGCTGATCGACTCGCTGCTGCCCGGCACGGACGAAGGCTCGTTCCGCTCGGCGCTGTCGCACCTGATCCTGCCGTCGATCGTACTCGGCACGATTCCGCTCGCCGTGGTCGCGCGGATGACGCGTTCGTCGATGCTCGAAGTGCTGCGCGAAGACTACATCCGCACCGCGCGCGCGAAGGGTTTGTCGCCGGGCCGCGTGATCGTCGTGCATGCGCTGCGTAACGCGCTGATTCCCGTCGTCACCGTGATCGGTCTGCAGGTCGGCACGCTGCTTGCGGGCGCCGTGCTGACGGAAACCTTGTTCTCGTGGCCGGGCATCGGCAAATGGCTGATCGATGCGATCGGCCGGCGCGACTATCCCGTCGTGCAGGGCGGTATCCTGATGATCGCGACTCTTGTGATCGTCGTGAACCTCGTCGTCGATCTGTTGTACGGCGTGCTGAATCCACGCATTCGCCATACGAGGTAAAAACCGTGGCAGACATTCAAAATACAGTCCCCCAGGCAGTCACGCCGCCCAGCGGCCGTGCACTTGCCGCCCGTGAATTCTGGTCCAACTTCTCGCGCAATCGCGGCGCCGTCGCGGCGGGCCTCATCGTGCTGGCCCTGATCTTCGTCGCGATCTTCGCGCCGCTGATCGCGCCGCACAGCCCGATCGAGCAGTACCGCGATTCCGTGAAGATTCCGCCCGCATGGCTCGACGGCGGCAACTGGAAGTTCATTCTCGGCACCGACGAAGCGGGCCGCGACATCCTCTCGCGTCTGATGTACGGCGCGCGTCTGTCGTTCTGGATCGGCTTCGTGTCGGTGATCCTCGCGCTGATTCCCGGCATCGTGCTCGGTCTGATCGCGGCATTCTTCGAGAAGTGGGCCGACACGCCGATCATGCGCATCATGGACGTGCTGCTCGCGCTGCCGTCGCTGCTGCTCGCAGTGGCCGTGGTCGCCATCATCGGTCCGGGTCTCGTGAACACGATGCTCGCTATCGCGATCGTCGCGTTGCCGGGCTATGTGCGTCTGACGCGCGCGTCGGCGCTCGGCGAACTGCACAAGGAATACGTGATGGCCTCGCGCGTCGCGGGCGCCGGCACGGCTCGCCTGATGTTCTCGCAGGTGCTGCCGAACTGCACGGCGCCGTTGATCGTGCAGGCCACGCTCGGCTTTTCGTCGGCGATTCTCGATGCCGCCGCGCTCGGCTTCCTCGGCCTCGGCGTGCAACCGCCGTCGGCAGAGTGGGGCGCGATGCTCGCGTCGGCACGCGACTACATCGACAGCGCATGGTGGATCGTCACCATGCCCGGTCTCGCCATCCTGATCTCGGTGCTCTCGATCAACCTGCTCGGCGACGGGCTGCGCGACGCACTCGACCCGAAACTCAAACGGCTGGCCTGACATGAGCAACGGTAACCTTTTGACCATCCGCAATCTGGCGGTGAACTTCGGCGGCCTGCCCGCTGTGGATCGAATCAATCTGAACGTGGCGCCGGGCGAAGTGGTCGGCGTCGTCGGCGAATCGGGCTCGGGCAAGAGCGTGACGATGATGGCGCTGATGGGCCTCATCGACGCGCCCGGCAAGGTCACCGCCGACGAAGTCACCTTCGACGGCAAAGATCTGCTGAAGGCGTCGCCGAAAGCGCGCCGCAAGATCATCGGCAAGGATGTCGCGATGGTGTTTCAGGACGCGCTGACGAGCCTGAACCCGAGCTACACGGTCGGCTATCAGATCAAGGAAGTGCTGAAGCTGCACGAAGGTCTGCGCGGCGACACGCTGAACAGGCGCGCGCTCGAACTGCTCGACCAGGTCGGCATTCCCGACGCGAAGAACCGCATCGACACGTTCCCGCATCAGATGTCGGGCGGCATGAACCAGCGCGTGATGATCGCGATGGCTGTCGCGTGCAACCCGAAGCTGCTTATCGCCGACGAGCCGACCACGGCGCTCGACGTGACCATTCAGGCGCAGATCATGCAATTGCTCGTGCAGTTGCAGAAAGAGCGCGGCATGGCGCTCGTGCTGATCTCGCACGATCTGGCCGTCGTGTCGGAAGTCGCGCAGCGCGTGGCCGTGATGTACGCGGGCGAAGTCATCGAAACGAACCGCGTTCCCGACATCTTCAAGGCGCCGCATCATCCGTACACGGAAGCGCTGCTCGCCGCGATTCCCGAGCACAACGTCGGCGCGGTGCGGTTGTCCGCGTTGCCGGGCATGGTGCCGGGGCGCGACGATCGTCCGAAAGGGTGTCTCTTCGCGCCGCGCTGCAAATATGTGGTCGACGACTGCAACAAGGCGCGGCCCGCGCTCGCGCCGCTGGCCGATCACGACGCCGCAGCGCAAGTCCGCTGCATCAAGCCGCTGAACCTGGTTCGCGATGCCATTCAACACGGAGGCGCACGATGAACGCAGTACCCGAAACGCGGCGCTCCGATACGAAGTCCGCAGGCGATCACGTGCTGGTCGCCGACAACCTCGCGCGTCACTACGACGTGAAGCGCGGCATGTTCGGCCACGGCACCGTGAAGGCGCTGAACGGCGTGTCGTTCCAGCTGGAACGCGGCAAGACGCTCGCGGTGGTCGGCGAATCCGGCTGCGGCAAATCGACGCTCGCGCGCCAGCTGACGATGATCGAATCGCCGTCGGCTGGCCGTCTGCTGATCGACGGCGAAGACGTGGCGGGCGCAAGCCACGAGAAGATCGCGCAACTGCGCCGACGCGTGCAGATGGTGTTCCAGAACCCGTTTGCGTCGCTGAATCCGCGCAAGACCGTCGAGCAGACGCTCGGCGAGCCGCTCGCGATCAACACGCAACTGAGCGCGACCGAGCGCACCGAACGCATCGCGCACATGATGCGCACGGTCGGCCTGCGTCCCGAACACGCGAAGCGTTATCCGCATATGTTCTCGGGCGGCCAGCGTCAGCGTGTCGCGATTGCGCGCGCGATGATTCTCGATCCGCAGATCGTCGTCGCCGACGAACCCGTTTCCGCGCTGGACGTGTCGATCCAGGCGCAGATCCTGAACCTGTTCATGGATCTGCAGGACGAGTTCAAGACGAGCTATGTGTTCATCTCGCATAACCTGTCGGTGGTCGAGCACATTGCGGACGACGTGATGGTGATGTACTTCGGCGGCATTGCCGAACTCGGCGACAAGAAGCGCATCTTCAGCAAGCCGCGTCATCCGTACACGCGGGCGCTGATGTCGGCGACGCCGTCGATCTTCGAAGCCGATCGCCGCATCCAGATCAAGCTGCAAGGCGAAATGCCGTCGCCGCTCAATCCGCCGTCGGGCTGTACGTTTCATCAGCGTTGCCCGTATGCTATCGAGCGTTGCCGACAAGAAGAGCCGAAGCTACGTGAAGTGGATGGTCGTCAAGTCTCGTGTCATCGCGCCGAGGAGGTGGGAGAAGACACGAATGCATGATGGGGTGGCGGCGCGTGGTCCTGCGCGCCGTCACGCGCGTCGTTTGCATGTGAAGCATGCGGGCGGCGCGCGCGTTGCGTCTTCGTATCGGCGGGTTGCGCGTGTGTTGGCTGGCGCGTTGCTCGTCGTGGCGGCGCAATGTCCACTGCTTTCATTCGACGTAATCGCCCCGGCGCATGCCGCGGGCGCCGCAGCGAACACGCCTGTGCAAGCCGCGCAGGCGAATCAGGCCGGCCGCCCGGCCGTCCCTGTGCCGCGCGATACGTCGCAGCCTCGCGCGACGCTTCCCGGTTTCAACCCACCGCCTTCCTACGCCAGCGGCACGACCGCGAGCGGGCCGGTGCGCACGCAACCGGCGCGCATGCCGTTCTATGTCGCGACACGCGGCAGGACGACCATCTATCTGCTCGGCACGCTGCACGTCGGCGATCCGAACGACTATCCGCCGAATCATCCGTTCCGTGCGCCGATTCTCGGTGCGCTGGCCGCGTCGCCGACACTTGCGCTCGAACTGTCGCCCGACGATCTGCTGGTCTCACAGGACGACGTGTCGAAGTACGGCGTCTGCTCGTACCAATGTCTGCCGAAGCTGTTGCCCGAGCCGTTGTGGCACAAGCTGGAAGCGCGTCTGCGCGGCAATCCCGCCGCGCTCGATGAAATCCGCAAGATGCGGCCGTGGCTCGCCGCGTTGCTGGTCGAAACCTACGATTCACTTTCCGCCGGTCTGCAAACCGAATACGGCACGGAAGCGCAGCTGCAGAACGTGTATTTGCGGCAGAAGGGGAGAGTTGTGGGACTGGAGCGGCTGGCTGAACAGATGCGGGCGTTCACAGGTCTGTCGCTCGCGCAGCAGCGCGAAATGCTCGCGCAGGATCTCGTGCAGACGCCCGCCGAAAATGTCGCCGACGTGCGGACCTTGCACCGCTTGTGGCGTGTCGGCGATGCCGATGCGATTGCCGCGTGGGAAGCCGCGAAGTCGGAGAAACTTGCGCGCGACAAGCGCATTTCCGCGCAGGTCGACAACAAGATCGTGTTCGATCGCAACCGGCGCTTCGTCAGCCGGATGCTGGCCATTTCCGCGCCGAACAAGCCCGTGTTCGTCGCGATCGGCGCGCTGCATCTGGGCGGGCAGAAGGGCGTGCTGCAACTCCTGCGTCAGCGCGGCTTCGTCGTCGAGCCTTATTGACGCGGCTGCAAGCCGTTCATCTTCAGACAGACATTGACCGTCCGCGCATTCAGCGACAGCAGCGCGCGATAGTGCTCGTCAGCGTCGTCGAACTGCATCAGGCGGTCGAGCGCCGAGCCGAGATTCAGATGCACGTCGGCGAGCGTCGGGTCGATCTTCAACGCCTCGCGATAGTGATGCACTGCTTCGTCGACCTCGCCTCGCGCTTCGAGCGCAACGGCGATGTTGTTGTGTGCATCGGGTGAATGCGGATCGAGCGCCAGCGACACGCGGTAGCAACGCAAGGCCAGCGCCTTGTCGCCGAGCGCGTCCGCGATGAATCCGCGATCGTTCCAGCATTCCGCGCTGTCCGGCTCGAGTTCGAGCGAGCGGTCGATATAGTCGAGCGCTTCCGCGTGATGGCCGCGCTGATGCTTCAGCACGCCGAAGCAGTGCAGCGCAAGCGGATGGCAGGGGCTGATGTCGAGTGCTTCGCGATACAGCGATTCGGCTTCGATGAAACGGCACGCGCGATGCGCTTCGAGCGCGAACGCGAGCGTGACGGGGACGATGTGAACGGCGGGGGAAACTGACGCGGCTGCGGGATGCGCTTGCATGACGATGCTCTCCAGACTCTCGAAAGAGCCGGCGCGCGACCTTCTGAGCGCCGGACCCTGTGAACGATGTGACAGTCACAGGTTAGGTCCGGGGCTTCGGCCAAACTATCAGATGCATCCTAAAAAGCGCCGCACGCCTTTCGAGAGGCGGCGCACGGACGGATCGCGAATCCCGAAAATAGGCTCTCGCGAACCGTCCGCAGAGGCGAACTCCCTACAGGAACATCAGGAAGTTGAGCAGGAAGATGTTCACGACGAGCAGCGTCAGTGCCGTCGGAATCTGCACCTTGATCACCGCGTTCTTGTCGGGCAGTTCGAGCAGCGCGGCGGGCACCATGTTGAAGTTCGCGGCCATCGGCGTCATCAGCGTGCCGCAGTAGCCGGAGAACATGCCGATCGCGACCATCACCGCCGGGTTGCCGTGAAACACGTTGACGAGGATCGGCACGCCGACGCCGCCCGTCATCACCGGGAAGGCCGCGAAGCCGTTGCCCATCACCATCGTGAAGAGCGCCATGCCGATGCAGTACACAGCCACGGCGATCAACCGGTAGTCGAGGCTGATGTAGGCGGTGGTCACGTGCGCGACCGCCTTGCCTACGCCCGCGTCCGAGAACACGAGGCCGAGCATGCCGAGCATCTGCGGCAAGACGGCGGCCCACGACAGCGCATCGACGAGACGGCGCGCTTCCTTCATCGACTGGCCGACGGTGTCGCGCGTCATCACGCAGGCGAACGCCAGCGCGATCACGCAGCCGATGCCGAAGCCGATCAGCGTGACGTTCTTCTGCTCGATCAGCGGCGTGCCGCCGAACACCAGATGGCTCGCCGTCAGCGTGATGATCACCGTGACGACGGGAATCGTCAGCGCGGGGACGAAGAGCTTGTTGCGCAGGCGCTCGGCGCTCGCCTTGCGCGCCGCTTCCGACAGCACCTTCGGTTTCGCCGCCGTTACGCCGCCGAAGCCCGCGATCAGCGCCATCACGATGACGAGCGCGCCGACCAGTTCGACGGGCAGTTTGTCGCCGACCAGGAAGATCAGCGCGTAGATGATCCAGAAACCGCCCGCCGTGAAACGGCGCGGATGGTCGCGATCGGTGACGATCATGCCGCCGATCACCAGCAGCACGATACCGAGCAGCCAGAACAGATAGTTGATGGTGAGTGTCATGCCTGGTCTCCCGTCGCGGTCTTGTTGCCGATTGTCGAAGCGGCTGCGCTCTGTGAGCCCGCGTTGCCGCGCAATTCACGTTCGAGCCTGCGATCCAGCAGCCAGAGCCGGAAGCCGTGAATCAGGAACGCGCAGATGGCCGTCGGAATGCCCCACACGGCGACGTGCATCGGCTCGACGGTGATGCCCGCTTCCTTCAGGAACGTGACCATCAGCACGATCGCGCCGAACGCGACGAAGATGTCCTCGCCGAAGAACAGGCCGACGTTGTCGGTCGCCGCCGAGAACGCGCGCAGCTTGTAGCGCACGGCGTCGCTGAGCTTGCCGAAGCGTGTTTCCGTCGCGCCTTCCGCCATCGGCGCGATCAGCGGACGCACCATCTGCGGATGACCGCCCAGACCCGTCAGACCGACGGCCGCCGTCAGCTCGCGCACGAGCAGATAGACGATCAGCAGACGGCCCGCCGTCGCGGCCTTGATGCTCGCGATCCACGTCTGCGCGCGCTCGCGCAGCCCGTGCCGTTCGAGCAGGCCGATCACCGCGAGCGGCAGCAGGATGATGAGAGGAATGTTGCGTGTCTTGATGAAGCCGCTGCCGATCGCGGCGAGGATCTTGTCGGGCGGAAAATGCGCGGCGATGGCGGTGATGACGGCGGCGGCGGCCACGATCAGCATCGGGTTGAAGCGCAACACAAACCCGACGATGATGACCGCGACTCCAATGAGCGGCCATAGGTTGACGGTTGACTGCATCTAGATCTCCAGAGGTGGTCCTGCATTGGGACACCGCTCGTGGCGGCGAACTGTAATGAAGCCGGGCGATGCGTGTCGGCCCGGTTGCCCTCGTTGCGTGCGGCTTCTGTGGCCGCCTCGTGTACTTCCCTGTGGTGCTGCCAGTGCTGCTGGGTACTGCCGAACTTGTGATGCATCAAAAAGCCATTGGCAACGCCTGCTGTTGCTTTTGGCAAACGCCCCGCAAAAAGCGGGGCGTCGACTGCTGTCTGAGCGGGTCCGCGAATCAGACGCGCGCTGCGTTGGCTGCGTGCACAGCGATTCCTGCAGCTTCGAGCGCGTTGCGAATGCGCTGCGCGAACGCGAGCGCATGCGGGCCGTCGCCGTGCAGGCAGATCGTCTGCGCGTTGAGCGGCACCCATTCGCCGCTCACGGCCTGCACGCGCTGCTCGCGCACCATCGTCAGCGTGCGCGCGAGCACTTCGTCTTCGTCTTCGAGCAGCGCGCCCGGCTCCTTGCGCGGCACGAGCGAACCGTCCGCGCGATAGCCGCGATCGGCGAACACTTCCTCGATTGCGACGAGGCCGACGTTGCGCGCCGCCGTCACCAGTCCGCTGTTGGCGAGCGCGAACACGGCCACGGACGGATCGAAGTCATGCACGGCGGAGACGATCGCATCGGCGATCTGCGGATCGCGCGCGGCCTGGTTGTAGAGCGCGCCATGCGGTTTCACGTGCGCGATCCGGCCGCCTTCCGCCTGCGCGATCGCCGACAGCGCGCCCAGCTGATACAGCACGCCAGCGTAGATCTCGCCTGCGGGCAGATCCATTTCCTTGCGGCCGAAGTTTTCCGGGTCGTTGAAGCTCGGATGCGCGCCGATCGACACGCCTTTCTGCACCGCCCAGCGCACGCATTCGCGCATCGCGTTCGGTCCGCCCGCATGCCAGCCGCAGGCGATGTTCGCCGAGCTGACGAGATCGAGCAGCGCCTCGTCGGAGCCGCATCCTTCGCCGAGATCGGCGTTCAAGTCGATTTCCATGATGTCCTCTTAGGTCTTACACCGCTGCGGGCGCGGCAAGGCGCGCGCAGCGTTCTTCATGCATGCCGATGGCGGCGTCGATCTGCCGCAAGTATTTGCGTTCTTCGATCAACGCCTGACGCGCCTCGTAGGGCGTGGTCGGAATGAAGCGCACCGCGCCGTTCAGGCGCACCTGCGCGAGCTTCCACAAATCCGCGTGAATCACGGCGCCGATCTTCGGATAGCCGCCCGTGGTTTGCGCGTCGCTCATCAGGATGATCGGCTGGCCGTTCGGCGGCACCTGGATCGTGCCGGGCATCACCGCGTGCGACAGCAGATCCGCCTTGTGCGTGCGCTTCAGTTCCGTGCCCGACAGCCGGTAGCCCATGCGGTTGCTGTTCGGCGTGACGAGCCATTCGTCGTTCCAGAAGGCTTGCTGCGCGTCGGGCGTGAAGCTGTCGTACTCGGGGCCCGTCAGTACGCGAATGGGCGGCGCCCACGCGACGCCCGACGGATGACGGCCGCGCCGCACCGGTTCCTCGACCAGCACGAACTTGCACCACGCGGGCGCTTTCACGCCGAACTCGGGCGCGTCGGGCGAAAACCCAGAGCCCACGCCAGCGCGCGGCGCGGCGATGGGCAGCCGGTCGCCGTCGCGCAGCGCGCGGCCGCCAAGTCCGCCGAAACCCGCTTGCAGATCGGTACTGCGCGAGCCGAGCATCGGCAGCACGTCGATGCCGCCCGCGATGCACACGTAGCCGCGCATCCCGCGTTTCGCCGCGTTCAGCGTCAGTTCCTGGCCGGCCTTCACGGGCAGGCTCCAGTACGAATAGACGGGCTTGCCGTCGAGCGTCGCGCCGAAGTCGGTGCCCGTGATCGCGACGCGCGTCGCGCGCGGGAAGCGCAGCACGGTCGGACCGAAGGTGATTTCGAGTCCGGCGGCGTCGGGCCGGTTGCCGACCAGCCGGTTGCCGACTTCGAGCGACAGCCGGTCGAGGGCGCCGCACATCGCGACGCCGAGATGCCGGAAGCCATGCCGGCCGAGATCCTGGATCGTGGTCAGAAGACCCGCGCGTATCACGTCGATCATGCGTGCAGCCCCGCGATGGTGAAGCGGACGCGATCGCCCGGTTGCAGGAGAGTGGGCGGATTGCTCGACGGATCGAAGAGCTTCTGTGCGGTGCGGCCGATCAGCTGCCAGCCGCCCGGCGACGTCGCCGGATAGATACCCGTCTGCGCGCCGCCGATGCCGACCGAGCCCGCGGGCACTTCGAGTCGCGGCTCGCTGCGGCGCGGCGCGTGCAGGGCTTCTTCGAGCCCACCCATGTACGCGAAGCCTGGCTGGAAGCCGAGAAAGAACACGACGTAATGGCCGCCCGCATGTCGTTCGACGACTTCCTTCACGGAAAGGCCGGTGTGATCGGCGACTGCCTTCAGATCCGGGCCGTACTCGCCGCCGTACTGCACGGGAATCTCGACTTCGCGACCTTCGGCGGATGCGGCGCTTGCCGCGTCCCAGGCGGCCTTGAGCCTTGCCGACAGATCGTCGGGATCGGCTTCGAGCGGGTCGAAGATCACGGTCAGGTTGTTCATGCCGGGCACGACTTCGAGCACGTGCGGCCAGTCGCGCGCGGCCTGCGCGGCCGACCAGACGCGGCGCTGGCAATCGAGCGTGGCGGGCGGCGGCGCCTCGCAGACGAGGGCGGTGTCGCCGAGCGGGAAGATGCGAGCTTCAGTCATCGCGGGTTGGAGTCATCGTTCCTGGGTTGGTGCGAAAAGAGGACGCTCATCTGACGATGGATCGGCCACAATCTCGCGATAGCGTACATTCTCAATAAAATATCGACAATTTATCAATAAGCGATGTCCCCAGGCTCGCCCGCGTCGGATGGAAGTCGTACACTTCGGACAACCATCACGCTTACCTAAGAAAAACCATCATGGCGCGTCATCCGACCAAAATCGTCTCATCGGAACATCTTGTTTCTGAGTTCAGCGCGGAATTGTCCGAACTGGAATATGGACTGATCATGGCGAGCAACGCGTTCAACCGCTGGATGGTCCGTTGCATGGCGGCGGCCGGGGACAAGGACATGACGGCGATTGAGGTATCGCTGCTGCATCATGTGAGTCATCGTGAGCGACGCAAGAAGATTGCCGATATTTGCTTCGTGCTGAACATAGAGGACACGCACGTCGCGACGTATGCGCTCAAGAAGCTCGTAGCTAGAGGGTATGTAAAAAGCGAAAAGACCGGCAAGGAAGTGTTCTTTTCCGCGACGCAGGCGGGGCGCGATCTGTGTATGAAGTATCGGGAGGTGCGCGAGAGTTGCCTCATCGCTACTTTGAAAGAGAGTGGGCTTACTAATGAGCAGATTGGGGAGGCCGCGCAACTGATGCGGAACGCCTCTGGGATTTATGACACCGCTGCGCGGGCCGCTGCTTCTTTGTAGGTGTTTGTTTGCGACGCTAGTCGCTGTTCAGGTTTTTTGGTTTTGGTTTTGGTTTTGCTGGCATCCGCGTTTTCATATCGGTGCTTCATGCGTTGCCCCGCACAGGGGCAACGCTAGCAAACCGATACGAACCCGCGGATGCCAGCGAGAAAAAAATCAGCAAGCCCGCTCGGGATACCACCGAACATCGGTAATCACAGCATCGAGCGGAATATCATGCGCTTCACGCAAAAGCGCATCTGTACGACACGCTTCATACGCAACACCGACGGTAACCGGCACCTTGCCGCCGCCAGCGCGAAACCGGGATAAAGTGCGGTCGTAGTATCCGCCACCATATCCAAGCCGATACCCATCAGCATCAAACCCCACGCACGGCACGAACAAAAGATCCGGCACGATGACCTCACCGGAAGTCGGCTCATGAATCCGATGCTCGCCGACCTGCATCGTCATATCAGGCGTCCAGACATGAAACTCGAGCGGTTCACCGCGACCCGTGATAACAGGCAAAGCAGCGCGCCGCAAAACATCGCCCGATAACCACACGCCTATCGCATCGCGAATATCGAACTCACCAGATAAAGGCCAGTACAACCCTACACTTGCGGGCGCATAGACCGTTAACGCATCCAGCACGCGACGGCTCAGCGCATCGTTGTTCGCTGCCTCGCGAGCCGCATGCAGACGTGCTTCCAGCAGTGTTGCGCGCAGTTCCTTTTTCGATTTCGCCGCGGGGTTGCATGCTATGCTTGAGTTCAATTCGCGCTCCAGAAACGCTCTAGAAATAACGATGTCCAAACGCCTCTTCCGAGTATATCGCGCGGCCAGTCTGGCGCTCGCCGCGGCGGCACTCGTCGCGTGCAGCACGGCCTCCGCCGTCAAGCCGCTCCAGCTTTCCCAACTCACTAACGACGACCAGATTTTCGTGCAGTTGCGCGAGGCAGCGCGCAACAACGACGCTGGTCGCGCCGCGCAACTCGCGGCGATGATTCCGGATTACCCGGCGCCTTCGTATCTGGAATATTTCCAGCTGAAGCCGCAACTGTTCGACGGTTCGGGCCATCCGCGCATCGACGCGAATGACGCCCCCGTGCTGTCGTTCCTGCAACGCTACGACGGCCAGGCCATCGCGGACCGCATGCGCAACGACTACCTCGTCGTGCTCGGCGCGCGTCACGACTGGCGCAACTTCGATCAGCAATATGCGCGCTTCGTCCTGAACGACGACACGCAGGTGAAGTGCTACGCGCTCGAATCGCGTGCGGCGAAAGGTGAGAACGTCACCGACGCAGCACGCGCGCTGCTCGTCGATCCGCGCAATTACGGCGACGGTTGTGTCGACCTGATCACATCGCTCGCGATCAACCAGCAGTTCTCGACCGACGACGTCTGGCAGCAGATCCGTCTCGCGTACGAACAGAATCAGACCAGCACCGGCGCGAAACTCGTCGACGCGCTCGGCAACAACCGTCCCGATCCGACGCTGTTCGATCAGGCAGCAAGCACGCCGCCGCTGCTGCTCGCGCGTGGTGTCGGTGCCGATCCGCAATCGCATCAGCTCGCGCTGCTCGCGATCACGCGCATGGCCCGCAACGATCCCGCAATGGCCGCCGCAACGTTCGGCTCCGTCGCGCCTTCGCTGACCTCGCCCGAGCGCGCGATCGGCTGGGGCACAATCGCGTATCAGGCCGCTGCGAAGCAGATGCCGGGCGCCGTCGACTGGTACCGGCTGTCGGCGAACGCGCCGCTGTCCACGCCGGCTTACGAATGGCGCACGCGCGTCGCGCTGCTCGCCGGCGACTGGACGATGGTGCGCTGGTCGATCGAACAGATGCCGCCTTCGCTGCGCAGCCAGCCTTCGTGGACGTACTGGCACGCGCGCGCGCTCAAGCAGGCGGGCGACGTGACGACGGCCAATCAGGAATTCGAGTCGATCGCGCAGCAGTACAACTTCTACGGCCAGCTGGCCGGCGAAGAACTCGGCCAGAAGATCGTCGTGCCGCCGAAGACCACGGTCACGGACACCGAAGTGCAGCAGGCGGGCAACACGCCGGGCTTTGCGCTTGCTCAGAAGTTCTATCAGCTGAATCTGCGGCTGGAAGGCAACCGCGAATGGAACTGGCCGCTGCGCAGCATGACCGACCGCCAGCTGATCGCCGCCGCCGAATACGCGCGCCGTATCGAACTGTATGACCGCGCGGTGAACACGGCTGATCGCACGAAGACCGAGCATGATTTCTCGCTGCGCTTCCTGTCGCCATTCCGCGATATCGTCGAGCGCGATGCGCAGTCGAACGGGCTCGATGTCGAATGGGCATATGGTCTGATCCGTCAGGAGTCGCGCTTCATCATGAACGCGCGCTCGGAAGTCGGTGCGAGCGGGCTGATGCAGCTGATGCCGGGCACGGCGCAACTGGTCGCGAAGAAGATCGGTCTGGGCACGATCTCGCGCGCGCAGATGAACGACATCAACACCAATATCCTGCTCGGCACGAACTATCTGTCGATGATCTACAATGAGTTCGACGGCTCGGCGGTGCTTGCCACGGCAGGTTACAACGCAGGTCCGGGTCGTCCGCGCAACTGGCGCGCGTCGTTGCCGCGCGGTGTCGAAGGCGCGATTTTCGCGGAAGCGATTCCGTTCCAGGAAACGCGCGACTACGTGAAGAACGTGCTGTCCAACACGGTCTACTATGCGGCGTTGTTCGAAGGCCGTCCGCAATCGCTGAAGGCGCGTCTGGGTTATATCCAGCCGTTGCAGTAACGATGCGCCATGCCGCCGCCGCGTGATCACACGTCACGCGAACGGCGGCATTCGAACTTCAGCCGTTGCCGCGGCTTCCATCAGGGAGTCGAAAAATGCGACATCAAACCATCGCAATCGTCGGCGGTTCCGGCTTTATCGGAAGTCATCTCGTCAACGCGCTCGTCGAACTCGGCAAGACGGTGCGCCTCGCCACCCGTCGCCGCTATAACGCGCGGCATCTCACGCTGCTTCCCATCGATGTGGTCGAAACCGATGTGTTCGATCCCATTCAGCTCGCGCGTTTCGTCGAAGGCGCGGATGCCGTCGTCAATCTGGTCGGCGTGTTGCATGGGCATCGCGGCGATCCGTACGGACCGGAATTCGCGAAAGCGCACGTCGAACTGCCGACCAAGATCGTCTCCGCTTGCGAAGGCAAGGGCGTGCACCGGCTGATCCATATCAGCGCGATCGGCGCCGATCCGCGCGGGCCGAGCATGTATTTGCGTTCGAAGGGCGATGGCGAGCGCGCGATTCACGCATCGTCGATGTTGGCGTCGACGATCTTTCGTCCTTCCGTCGTGTTCGGTCCCGAGGACCAGTTCCTCAACAAATTCGCGTTCCTGCAGCGCATGTTCCCGGTGATTCCGCTGGCGAAAGCCGATGCGCGCTTTCAGCCGATCTTTGTCGGCGATGTCGCGAAGGCAATCGTCAATGTGCTCGACCTGGATGCATCGACGGGCCGCACGTATGAACTCGGCGGTCCCTCCGTCTATACGCTCGAAGCGCTCGTCGACTATTGCGGCGAGGTGATCGGCAAGCACGCGCGCATCATGCGTCTGCCCGATGCGCTGGCGCGGTTGCAGGCGCTGTCGTTCGAACTCGCGCCCGGCGAACCGGTCTTGTCGCGCGACAATCTCGATTCGATGAAAATCGACGCCGTGCTGAGCGCGCCGCTCGCGCCTGAACTCGATATCGAACCCGCGAGCATCGAAACGATCGCGCCCGTGTATCTGACGGGCTCGTCGTTCCGCTCGCGCTTCAACGCGTTCCGCGCGAGCGCGGGCCGTTAAACTGTCCCGTTTCACCCACTTACTTGCGAAGCAATGAAACTCGTTATCGGTGACAAAAACTATTCGTCGTGGTCGATGCGGCCGTGGCTCGTGCTCAAGCACTTCGGCATCGCGTTCGAAGAGATCGTGATTCTGCTGTTCGAAGAGCAGTCGAAAGCGTCGATTCTCGCGCATTCGCCTTCGGGCAAAGTGCCGAGCCTGCTGACGGACGACGGCGTCACCGTGTGGGATTCGCTCGCGATCTGCGAGACGCTCGCCGAACGTTTTCCCGAGCACGCGATGTGGCCGCGCGATGCTGTCGCGCGTGGCCGTGCGCGCAGCATCAGCGCCGAGATGCATTCGGGTTTCGGCGATCTGCGCTCGAACATGTGGATGAACATCCGCGCGTCGTTTCCTGGCAAGGGTGCGACGCCCGGCGCGCTCGCCGACATCGCGCGCATCGATGCAATCTGGAGCGAATGTCTCTACACATACGGCGGTCCGTTCCTGTTCGACGACTTCACGATTGCCGACGCGATGTTCGCGCCCGTCGTGATGCGCTTCAACACTTGGCAGCCGAAGCTGTCGGAAACGGCGGCCGCGTACGCGCGCCGTGTGACCGAGCATCCGGCCGTCGCCGCATGGATCAGCGATTCGTTGCGCGAAGGGCACGACATCGCCAAATACGACGTTTGCGAATGAATATCTACGCTGTAGGCGGTGCGATCCGCGACGAACTGCTCGGCATGGCCGTGCAGGATCGCGATTACGTGGTGGTCGGCGCGACGCCCGAGCAGATGATCGCGCAGGGCTTTCGTCCTGTCGGCAAGGACTTTCCCGTTTTCCTGCATCCCGACACGCACGAGGAATACGCGCTCGCGCGTACCGAGCGCAAGACGTCGGCCGGTTATCACGGCTTCCAGTTTTTCTATGCGCCCGATGTGACGCTCGAAGAAGACCTCGCGCGCCGCGATCTGACTGTCAACGCGATGGCGCGTGAAGTCACGCCGGACGGAAAGCTGATCGGACCCGTGATCGATCCGTTCAACGGTCAGGAAGATCTGAAGCATCGCATTTTCCGGCATGTCAGCGACGCGTTTCTGGAAGACCCGGTGCGGATTCTGCGCGTCGCGCGCTTCTCGGCGCGCTTTACCGATTTCACCGTCGCGCCCGACACGCTCGCGCTGATGCAGAAGATGGTCGCAGCGGGTGAAGTGGACGCGCTCGTGCCCGAACGCGTGTGGCAGGAAGTGTCGCGCGGCCTGATGGAGAAGAAGCCGTCGCGGATGTTCGACGTGCTGCGCGACTGCGGCGCGCTCGCGCGGATTCTGCCGGAGATCGACGCGCTGTACGGCGTGCCGCAACGCGCCGACTATCACCCGGAAGTGGACACGGGCGTGCACGTGATGATGGTCGTCGATCACGCTGCCGCGCAGAACTATGCACTGGCCGTTCGCTTCGCGGCGCTCACACACGATCTTGGCAAGGCGACCACGCCCGAAGATGTATTGCCGCGTCACATCGGCCATGAAGGGCGCAGCGTCGATCTGCTCAAGCCGCTGTGCGAACGTCTGCGCGTGCCGAACGAATGCCGCGATCTCGCGGTGCTGGTGGCGCGCGAGCACGGCAATATTCATCGCGTGACGGAGACTAAGGCGGCGGGCATCGTGCGGCTGTTCGAGCGTTGCGACGCGCTGCGCAAGCCCGCGCGTTTCGCCGAAGCGCTTCAGGCCTGCGAAGCCGACGCGCGGGGCCGGCTTGGCTTCGAAGCGAACGCGTATCCGCAGGCGGAGCGTCTGCGTCAGGCGCTCGTCGCGGCGCGCGCCGTCGATGCGGGCGCGATCGCGAAGTCGTACGAAAACAATCCGGCGAAGATCAAGGACGCCGTGCATCGCGAGCGCGTGCGTGCGGTCGCGAAGGCGTTGGGCGAGGCGCCGTCGGAGTCGGAAGACAACTGATTCCGAAGCGAAGACTCAGAGCAGCCGGGCGATCAGCGACAGCAGCATCGACAGCACCAGCGTCGACATGAACGGAAACGGGTATTCCTTTCCGAACAGCCGCAACGTGACGTCGCCCGGCAATCTGCCGATTCCCAGCTTGCGCAGCCACGGCCAGCACGACGACAGCACGGCCACCGCGATGAAGGTAGTCAGCAGCCAGCGGATCATCGTGTCGGCCTCGATTCAGAGCGTGTGCGTGCGGTCGCCGCGCGCGAAGGCATCGAGCGTATCGTCGATACCGCGCGAAAACGCGATCACCTTGAACAGCTCGCCCATCTCCGCTTCCGACAGCAGCTTCTGGACCGCGTTCGCGGCGGGCAGGAAGTTGGGGATGTCGGACGGATCGATGGTGCTCAGCGCATCCGTGATGCCCGCGTTCATCAGAAAGCGCGCCTGCGACGTATAGCCGAGCAGATCCGCGCCCGTGTCGACACCCGCTTCGGCGATGCCCGTGAATTCGACGTGCGCGGTGATGTCCTGCAAGCCCGGATAGAGAAACGGATCGCCGTGCGCGCGATGCCGGTAGTGGCACATCAGCGTGCCCTGCGCGCGTTGCGCGTGGTAGTACTCGTGACGCGGAAAGCCGTAATCGATCAGAAACACCGCGCCGCGCGTCAGCATCGTGCAGACGGTGCGCGTGAAGGCGAGCGCGGCTTCGTGCGTTTCCGTCACGTAATCCTCGTCGCCTTCTATTTCCAGATCGCGCAGAAAAGCGGCATCGTGCGTTGATTGAACAGGGCGGTCTTCGAAGCGCAGCGCGCCGTCCAGCGCCGAAACGCCGCGCTCGTGCCACGTTCCGCCGCTACGCGCGAAGAGCCGCACGGGCATCGCGTCGAGCACTTCGTTGCCGACCACGACCCCTTCGAACTGTTCCGGCAACGCGTCGAGCCAGCGCACGCGGGCGGCGAGCGCGGGCGCATGCGCCTCGATGGTGTCACGCTGACGCTCGCGCAATTCGCCCGACAGATCGACGATCGAGTAGGTGTCGAACGGCGCGTCGAGTTCGAACAGCGCATTGAGCAAGCCGGACGCCAGCTTGCCCGTGCCCGCGCCGAATTCCATCACGTGACGTGTGCCGCTCGCTTCGAGCGCCTGCGCGATGGGCCGCGCGAGCGTTTCGGCAAATAGCGGCGACAGTTCGGGCGCCGTCACGAAGTCGCTTCCGTCCTCGGCGCGACGCCCGAATTTGACCGAGCCGCCGCTGTAATAGCCCAGCCCCGGCGCGTACAACGCGCGCTCCATGTAGCGATCGAACGGCATCCAGCCGCCGTTTGCGTCGATCTCCGCGCGAATCCGCGAAACCAGCGCTTCCGACTGCGCGAGCGCGGTCGGGCCGGGAGCAGGTAAACTATCGGGTTGGTGAGCTTTCGGATTCATCCCCGCATTGTAAATGACCGTCTCGAACGATACTTCCGCCGCCCGCGCCCAGCCTGACCGGCCCGCCCGCACCGTGCTCGTCACGGGCGCCGCGCACCGGATCGGCCGTGGGCTGGCCGTCGGGTTCGCCGCGGCGGGCTGGAACGTGGCAGTGCACTACGGCTCGTCGAAGGAACAGGCCGACGGCGTGGTCGCGGAAATCGCCGCGTTGGGGCGGCGGGCCGTCGCGCTGAAGGCGGACCTGTCCGTCGAGGCGGAAGTCGAGCGGCTCGTGCCCGATTGCACGGCGGCGCTCGGGCGTCCGTCTTGCATCGTGAACAACGCGTCGCTGTTCGACGAGGACACCGCGCTCGACGTCAGCTACACGAAGCTGCTGCACATGACGTCGATCAACCTCGGTGCGCCGCTCGTGCTCGCGCGGATGCTGCACGACGTCACGCCGGAAGAGGCGCGGCACGACGAAGCGCTGCGCACTTCGGTGATCAACGTGCTGGACCAGAAGCTGTACAACATGAACCCGGATTACCTGTCGTACACGCTGTCGAAGGCCGCGCTCGGCACGGCGACCGTCGCGCTCGCACAGGCGCTCGCGCCGAAGGTCCGGGTCGTCGGTCTCGCGCCCGGTCTGACGCTGCAATCCGGCGATCAGACGGCGGCCGCCTTCGAGAGCGCGCACAAGGTGACGCCGCTTGGCCGTGCGTCGCGCGTCGAGGATCTCGTCGCGGCGGCGCTGTATCTCGCGGATGCGCGCGGCGTGACGGGCACGACGCTGGTTGTCGACGGCGGCCAGCATCTCGTGCCGCTGCCACGCGATGTGATGTTTTTGACGGGCGCCGACCGCTAGACGGCGCGCCCAACTGCAACTTACGCAGCAACTTTTGTACTGGAACGAACATGTCCGCCTTGCTTCATCCCCGGCTTGCTGATTGCCGCCGGCTCTTTCTGCGCAACTACGAGGTGCACATCAACATCGGCGTGCATGATTTCGAAAAGCGCGGCGAGCAGCGCGTGGTGATCAATGTCGAACTGTTCGTGCCGCTCGCGCAATCGACGCCCGTCGAAGACAAGCTGCGCGAAGTCGTCGATTACGACTTCATGCGCTCGACGATCGCGAAGCGCGTGAACCAGGGGCATATTCATCTGCAGGAAACGCTCTGCGACGACCTCGCGACCGCGTTGCTCACGCATCCGCAAGTGCGCGCCGTGCTTCTGTCGACGGAAAAGCCCGATGTTTATCCCGACTGCGATGCCGTGGGCGTCGAAGTCTTCCGTATCAAAGAGGACTGAGCGATGAACGCTCCCGAAACCCTGACGGGCCTTGAGGCCGATACCGCGAACGCGCCCGTCGCTGACGCGCCTGTTACCGACGCGCCCGCCACCGAAGCCGAGCGCAAGCGCGCGCACACGCGCCGCGAGCAGAAAGAACAGTACGAGAACAACAAGCTGTTCAAGCGCCTCGCGCGCCAGGTCGGCCAGGCGATCGGCGACTTCAACATGATCGAGGAAGGCGACAAGGTGATGGTGTGCCTGTCGGGCGGCAAGGACAGTTACGCGATGCTCGACGTGCTGATGCGCCTGCGCGAGCGCGCGCCGATCCACTTCGACATCGTCGCCGTGAATCTCGACCAGAAGCAGCCGGGCTTCCCCGAACACGTGCTGCCCGAGTATCTGAGCAAGCTCGACATTCCGTTTCACATCGAGAATCAGGATACGTACAGCATCGTCAAGCGCCTCGTGCCCGAGGGCAAGACCACGTGCTCGCTGTGCTCGCGCTTGCGCCGCGGCATTCTGTACCGCGTGGCGGGCGAACTCGGCGCGACCAAGATCGCGCTCGGCCATCATCGCGACGACATCCTGCAGACGCTGCTGCTGAACCTGTTCTATGGCGGCAAGCTGAAGGGCATGCCGCCCAAGCTGCAATCCGACGACGGCAAGAACGTCGTGATCCGTCCGCTCGCGTACGTGAAGGAGACGGATCTGGAGAAATACGCGGAACTGCGTCAATTCCCGATCATCCCGTGCAATCTGTGCGGCAGCCAGCCGAATCTGAAACGCGCGGAAATGAAGGCGCTGATCCGCGAATGGGACAAGCGTTTCCCGGGCCGCGTCGAGAACATGTTCAATGCGTTGACCAACGTCGTGCCGTCGCATCTGATGGATCACAAGCTGTTTCCGTTCGCGTCGCTGCGCGCAACAGGCGAAGCCGATCCGCAAGGCGATATCGCTTTCGACGAAGAACCGTGTTCCACCGATTCCGCATCGAACGAGACGCAGCGGGGTTCGCAAACGGTTTCCTTCGTCCAGTTCGACGATATCTGACACTTCGCAGTGCCCCGCAAAGCCTTTTAAAACAGGCATTTGCGGGGCGAAATCGAGTTGATGGGCCACGTTGCAGTCACATTCAGCGTGCTAGAATCGCCCACTCCAAACTCGTCAAATACGCCCACGTCATGAACATCGTGATCCTGGCGGCAGGCACCGGCAAGCGCATGCGTTCGGCATTGCCCAAGGTGCTTCATCCCCTGGCCGGTCGGCCGCTTCTCGCTCATGTCATCGATACTGCCCGCACGCTGAATCCGTCGCGACTCGTCGTCGTGGTCGGTCACGGCGCGGAACAGGTACGCACGGCTGTCGCCGCGCCCGATGTGCAATTCGCGGTGCAGGAACAGCAGCTCGGCACGGGCCACGCGGTGCAGCAGGCCTTGCCGCTGCTCGATCCGTCGGCGCCTACGCTCGTGCTGTACGGCGACGTGCCGCTCACGAAGGCCAGCACGCTCAAGCGTCTGACCGACGCGGCGGGCCACGACGGCTACGGCGTGCTGACCGTGACGCTCGACGACCCGACGGGCTACGGCCGCATCGTGCGCGATGCGCAGGACAAGGTCGAGCGCATCGTCGAACAGAAGGACGCGACGCCCGACCAGCTGAAGATCGCCGAGATCAACACGGGCATCGTCGTGATGCCGACGAAGCGTCTGGACGCATGGCTGTCGTCGCTGAAGAACGACAACGCGCAGGGCGAGTTCTATCTCACCGACGTCGTCGAACTGGCGATCGAAGCGGGCATCGAAGTTGTCACCGCGCAGCCGGACGAAGAGTGGGAAACGCTCGGCGTGAACAGCAAGCAGCAGCTCGCCGAACTCGAACGCATTCATCAGCGCAACGTCGCGGACGAACTGCTCGTCGCGGGCGTGACGATCGCCGATCCGGCGCGCATCGACGTGCGCGGCACGCTCGAATGCGGCCGCGACGTGTCGATCGACGTGAACTGCGTGTTCGAAGGCAAGGTGACGCTGGCCGACAACGTGTCGATCGGACCGAACTGCGTGATCCGCAACGCGTCGATCGGCGCGGGCACGCGCATCGATGCGTACACGCATATCGAAGGCGCGCAGATCGGCGCGCAGGCCGTGCTCGGTCCGTACGCGCGTCTGCGCCCCGGCGCGACGCTCGCGGACGAAACGCATATCGGCAACTTCGTCGAAGTGAAGAACGCGGTGCTCGGTCATGGCTCGAAGGCGAATCACCTGTCGTATATCGGCGATTCGGACGTCGGCGCGCGCGTGAACATCGGCGCGGGCACGATCACCTGCAACTATGACGGCGCGAACAAATTCCGCACGGTGATCGAAGACGACGTGTTCGTCGGCTCGGATACGCAACTGGTGGCGCCCGTGCGCGTCGGCCGCGGCGTGACGATCGCGGCGGGCACGACGGTCTGGAAAGATGTCGAAGAAGGCCTGCTGGTGCTCAACGAAAAAAGCCAGATTGGCAAGACGGGCTACGTGCGCCCGACGAAAAAGAAAAGCTGAAGGGAAACGCGCGCGCGTGGCGCGCGCCTCGATCCCTAACTTTGCAAAGGACCATTGAATATGTGCGGCATTGTCGGCGCTGTTGCGCAGCGAAATATTGTTTCCGTTCTGATCGAAGGACTGCGTCGCCTCGAATATCGCGGCTATGACTCATGCGGCGTCGCCGTGCTGGCGAACGGCGAGCCGAAGCGCGCGCGCAGCGTCGCTCGCGTGGCCGATCTCGACGATCAGGTGCGCGAGACGCGCCTCGAAGGCATTACGGGCATCGCGCATACGCGCTGGGCCACGCACGGCGCGCCCGTCACCGACAACGCGCACCCGATCTTCTCGCGCAACGAACTGGCGCTCGTTCACAACGGCATCATCGAGAACTACGAGACGCTGCGCGAGATGCTGCGCGGCAAGGGTTACGAGTTCGTCTCGCAGACCGACACGGAAGTGATCGCGCATCTGATCCATAGCATGTATCGCGGCGACCTGTTCGCGGCTGTGCGCGAAGCGACGGCGCAACTTCACGGCGCGTACGCGATCGCCGTGCTGCACAAGAACCAGCCGAATACGGTGGTCGGCGCGCGTCAGGGCTCGCCGCTCGTCGTCGGTCTGGGCGAAGGCGAGAACTTCCTCGCGTCCGACGCGCTCGCGCTGGCGGGCAGCACCGACCGCTTCATCTTCCTCGAAGAAGGCGACGTCTGCGAACTGACGCTCGAGAAAGTGCGCGTGTTCGATCGCGACGGCAAGCCCGCCGATCGCGAAGTGCGCCAGGTCGCGGCGTACGGCGGCGCGGTCGAACTCGGACCGTATCGTCACTTCATGCAGAAGGAAATCTTCGAGCAGCCGCGCGCGATCACCGACACGATCCCGCAAGCCGACGCATTCGATGCTTCGCTGTTCGGCGAGAACGCGCAGCAAGCGTTTTCCGAAATCGACAACCTGCTGATTCTCGCGTGCGGCACGAGCTACTACTCGGGGCTGACGGCGAAGTACTGGCTCGAATCCGTGGCAAAGATTCCGACGCAGGTCGAAATCGCCAGCGAGTACCGTTATCGCGATTCGGTGCCGAATCCGAAGTCGCTCGTCGTCGTGATTTCGCAATCGGGCGAAACGGCCGATACGCTCGCGGCGCTCAAGCACGCGCAGTCGCTGGGCCACAAGCACACGCTGTCGGTATGCAACGTCGGCACGAGCGCGATGGTGCGTCTCACCGAGCTGTCGTTCCTCACGCACGCGGGCCGCGAAATCGGCGTCGCGTCGACGAAGGCATTTACGACGCAGCTGGTCGCGCTGTTCGTGCTCGCCGCGACGCTCGGCAAGATGCGCGGTCACGTCAGCGCCACGCAGGAAGCGGACTACATCCGCCAGCTGCGGCATCTGCCCGCCGCGCTCAACAGCGTGCTGGCGCTGGAGCCGCAGATCATCGCGTGGTCGGAAGAATTCTCGCGCAAGGAGAACGCGCTGTTCCTCGGTCGCGGTCTGCACTATCCGATTGCACTGGAAGGCGCGCTGAAGCTGAAGGAAATTTCGTACATTCACGCCGAGGCTTATCCGGCGGGCGAACTCAAGCACGGGCCGCTCGCGCTCGTCACGGAAGCGATGCCCGTCGTGACCGTCGCGCCGAACGACGCGCTGCTCGAAAAGCTCAAGTCGAACATTCAGGAGGTGCGCGCGCGTGGCGGTCAGCTGTACGTGTTTGCCGATTCCGACACGAAGATCGTCAACGACGAAGGCCTGCACGTGATCCGCATGCCGGAGCACTACGGTCTGCTGTCGCCGATCCTTCACGTCGTGCCGCTGCAGATGCTCGCGTATCACACGGCGTGTGCGCGCGGTACGGACGTCGACAAGCCGCGCAATCTCGCGAAATCGGTGACGGTGGAGTAAGCGCTTTGCCTGGTATGTTGCTTTTGTAGTGTTTCAAACGCATTCTGGATACGCCGCCGCGCTCGCGGCCGTATCCAGAATCTGCCAGCTTCAAATCCCCTCTGTTTTCCTTTTCCGGCGTCCGCTCAAGGCTTCGTCGCGTAGGCCAGCACGCACGGCATCGGTATGCTGACTTCGCCGTTGCTCGCATACCGCGCGGCGCCGTCGCGCACCGTCTTGCTGATTGCATCCAGCGCCTGCGGCGTTTGCGCGTTCAGAATCGCCGACACCCGCACGCCGCCGCGCATCAACATCTCGAACAGCGCGTCGGGCGAGGGCGCGTGCAGCGTCTGCTCGACTTCCTCCACATGCGGATCGCGAAAGCCCGCCGCCAGTAACACACGCTCGCATTCGGCCCAGTCGCTGAAGCGGAAGAACGGCGGTCCGGGAGGCAGTTGCACGTCCATGCGGCCATGCGTCTCGATGGCCTTCAGGACGATCGAGAAGCCGACGGCCTTATCGGCTGCAGCCCAGACCGTGAAGCCGACCTTGCCGCCCGGCTCGAGCACGCGGAACGCTTCTTCCAGCGCTTTCTCGGGATGCGAGAAGTGCAACATGCCGAAGCTGATGCCGACGGCATCGAAGCCATCGTCGGAAAAGGGCAGGTCTTCCGCGCTGCCGATCCGAAAGGTTAGCGAAGGATAGATGCGCCTGGCCTGATCGACCATCGAATCCGCGAAGTCCACGCCGACGACATCCGCGCCGCGCTGCGCCGCCGCCGCGGCGAGGTAGCCGGGGCCCGACGCGACATCGAGGAAACGCACGCCGCGCCGCACGCACAGCGCATCGAGCAGCGGAGCATGCGACTGGATCGTCAGGTTGCCAAAGTACGCGTGATACGGCTGAGCGACGCGCTCCCAGCCCCGATGTTCGAAGGCGCTGAATTCGTCTTCTTTCATGTCGGTGTTCCTCTCTTGTTGCACGCCCTTTCCGTTATAGGAGCCACGCGTCAGAGGTCAAATCAATCGCCGGGAGTCGATCGCGGCGAAGCGCGCGCGGCAGTCGCCTCGACATCCAGATGTCCACACGATGCTATGGACAACATGGGGATATCGCGGAGGCGTTTGCTGTGGGCAGATTCTGGGTAAACACGCGCCGAGGCCGAATGTGGACAAAGTTATCCAAGCTTCCGGCACGCGCTCCCTCATTTATGCGCAAGGGTATCCATTTGACAATCCGTTGAACGGAAAGCGGATTTGGCCGTTGTCCACAGATGGCGAAGGTGCTTGTTAACTGCTACTACGTATACATATTTATCAATTGAAAAGCAGTGGGTAAAACGCGCGCGCCGCGTACAGACAGATCAGGCGATGAATCTGCCTGCAGGATGAACAGGACCGGCGGGTGACATGCGATGTCGGATTTGCTGCGGACACGAACGCGATGTGTCTGCCGTGAACCAACATTTTCGGCACGCGGATTCGACTGCGGGACGCGGTCTCGCGCGTCGACCTGTCCGTCAGGCCTCGCACCGCAAGCCGTGCGGCCTGGGGATGGCCCACAGGCATACACATTGCTCTTCAGAGGCGCGCCCGCTCAATCAGGCGGACACCACCCGACATACACACCGGAGGCGATCGTGCTGGCTACAAAACCGTGTACTGCGACATGTGTCATCGATGGAATCGCGGTCACGCTGACCTTTTTCCCCGACACCGGCGTTCTGCGCATCACCGACAGCACAGGCAGCCGCCTGAGAGAGACGCGCTGGTCCGCGTCATGGCAGAGCCTCGTCGCGACGTTCCGCGAACTGAGTGAGACGCCCGTCGAAGACCGCGCCGATCCCGATGTGCTGTTCGGCAGCCACTATCGTTCGCATGCGTTGAGCGGCCGCTACGCGAACTGAGCATCGACGCGATACATGCCTTCCACGCGCGTGCGGACAAACGGGCGAACTGGGCCGCGAATCGCCCTCGCTTCCGCCGATTGAATGTGCAGCCTCGCTCCTATACTTCTTTTCATGGAGCGACGGAACAACGAGCCCATCGACGCGGTTCCCCTCTGCGTCGTGCATGACCGCAGGTTGCCAGCAGTCGAAGTAGCCGTAACGGAAGCATGAGCAGTCGTAGTGATCGAAGTGGCAGGTCGCAGTACATGAAGTACATGCAGCACGCGTAGTAGCGGGATCAGCAGTTTGAAGCCGCAGTTTGAAGTTCCAGTCGCAATTGCAGTGGCAGTCGGTTGTCGATGTAGGTTTCGTATTCAGTTTTTGAAGTCGGTTTTCGCAGTCGGTTTTTGAAGTCGCAGTCGATTCTCGAAGCAACAGTAGCTCTCGCAGTAGCAGACGTTTTCGTTTTCGCAATCGCAGTAGCAGTACCGGCAGTAGCAACCGGTTCACCGTTTTTTTGAATGCAGTTGGGGTTAGCAGCAAGGAGTAGGCGCGGGGCCAATCGAAGCAAAACAGACGTTCACCAATAACAGCTTCACGTGATGAGGTAGCAGTCGGCAAGCATCCACGCGCCTGTTCGATATGTCTCATCCACCGAGCCCTGTTCCCCCGCGGAACAGGGCTCTTTTTTTTCTTCCAGCGAGCGAACCTAAGCGCGCTCGACGTCCTGCCATCCACCCGTCGCCATGCTTTTCACCGATGCCGCGACGAACGCGAGTCCTTTCACGCCATCGCTGACACCGGGAAAGAGCGTCGGCCGGTCACCGCCTGGCTTTCCATCGATCCGTGCCGCGACGCGCTGTGCGAACTCCGTATAAAGATTCGCGAACGCTTCCAGATAACCTTCGGGATGACCGATTGCGATGCGCGTCGAACGCTGCGCGCCTTCGCTCGTCGACGGACCGAGGCGGCGCGTGATGATTTCCTCGAACGCATCCTGCCGCCGATGAATCAGCCGGTTCGGTTCCTCCTGATGCCATTCGAGTCCGCCCTTGTCGCCGTGAATGCGGAAGCTCAGTCCGTGTTCCGAACCGGCCGCGGCATTCGTCACCCAGAGCGAGCCGCGTGCGCCGTTCTCGTAGCGCAGCAGCGCGGACACGTAATCGTCGACGGTGCGGCCCGGAATCGCCGAACCGACATCCGAACACAGACTTGCGATGTCGAGCCCCGTGACGAACGCGCCAAGGTGGAACGCGTGCGTGCCGATATCCATCAACACGAGCGAACTGCCGGCGCGGCCCGCTTCCGTGCGCCAGCCGGCGGGCAGATCGTGCGGCGCCAGATAGCTCTGCACGTATTGCAGATGCACCTGGCGAATCTCGCCGAGTTCGCCCGCGCGAACCATGTCGCGCGCCTGACGCACCATCGGAAAGCCGGTGTAGCAATAGGTCACGCAGAACTCGGCGTTGGTCGATTTCACGCGCGCGGCGATTTCGCGGGCCTGCGCGAGATCGTTCGCGAGCGGCTTGTCGCAGATCACGTGAAAGCCCAGATCGAGCGCCTGCATGCAGATCGCGTGATGCGAGTCGTTGGGCGTCATCACCGCGACGGCATCGATGCGATCCGCGCGGGCCGCTTCCGTTTCGAGCATCTGTTGCCACGACGCATACGCACGTTCACCGTCGATGCCGAGATCGAGCGCCGCCTGTCGCGCGCGTTCGGGATTCGACGACAGCGCCGCCGCGACGATGTCGTACTGGCCGTCGAGCCGCGCCGCGATCCGATGCGTTTCGCCGATGATCGAACCCGGTCCGCCGCCGATCAAACCCAGCCGGATGCGCCGGCCGATTGTGCTTATCACCATGTCGTCGTCTCCTTCAGGCTAGTGCGTTGAATTGCGGAATTCGAGGTCGCGCAACGCGGCGGCGAACTGTTCGTCCGACCAGCCTTCACTGAGCGCCGCCGCGAAAAGTTGCTGCTGGCTTGCGGGCGCCAGTCCGCCGACGGGCGGATTGCGGTCGAGGTTCGTCGGGAACGCATAGCCCTCCGCGCACGACGCGAGCACGGCCGCCAGTTGCGCGGCATCGAGCGTGTGTTGCGCATGCATCGCCCGCAGCACGGGGAAGACGGCGTTGCACATCCGCATGCGGTCGAGTGATTCCATCGCGCGTCCATACGCCGACGACACTTGCAGCAGATTTGCCATCCGCTGCACATCGCTCGTTCGATTCGAGCCCGCTGCATGAAAGAGCGCGGGGTTGAAGAACAGGGCGTCGCCTTTTCGCAGCGGCAATTGCGCGTAGTGCGCTTCGAAATACGCGCGGAAGTCGGGTCGCCGCCACGCGACGTAACCTTGCGGATAGCGCTGTGAAAACGGCAGCAGCTTGGTTGGACCGCTTTCGACGGACATGTCGGTGTGCGCGACGGCGCCTTGCAGCGTCAGCAGCGCCGACATCGTGTGCACATGTGCCGGAAAACGCTGCGCTTCATCGACGGTGAGAAAGCCGAGATGGAAATCGCGATGCGCCTGCTGCGCTTCGCCGCCCGGCCGCACGACATTGACCTGCGACGTCATCTGATAGCCGGGTCCGAGCCACGCCTCGGCGGCCGCCATCAGCACGGGATTCGCGAAGTAGCGGACGAACACGTCGGGCGCCGCGAGACACAGCTTTTCTTGCGCGTTCCAGATGCGGTCGTTCGCGCCCGCTTTCGCGAAGTGATCGGCGCCGCCGCCCGACTTGCGCTCATCGCGGATGATCGACTCGAAGATCGCGGTCGCGTCGTCGATGGCGCTTGTATCTTCGTATGCGCGTTGCAGCACGAACACGCCCGCGCCGTCGAGCAGCACGCTCGCCCATTCGGCGAGCAGCTCGGGACGGCGCGACGGATCGGACAGGATGGGCCGCAGCGCGTCGCAATCGTAGATGGGCACGGCTTGCGCGAGATCGGCAGCAAGGCGGGGTTTCGGATGCGTGTCGCGCGACGTTTCGATCAGCGTCGCGAAGTCGTCGACGGAACAGTCCGCTTCGCGAAACCAGGTCTGCGCGCCGTGAACCGGTTGCTGAGCTTTCGGGTTCATCTCGTCTGCCTCCATGTTTGCAAACCAGCTTATCCGCAAATTCCGGCGCTGCGTTACCATCGAAACATCAAAAACACATCAAAAACGGGCGGCGTTGTCGATGGCGCATCCATTTCTGATCAAGGAAATCGCGTTGCAGGCGGGGCTCGGCACGGCGACCGTCGATCGCGTGCTGAACGGCCGCACGCACGTCCGCGAACACACGCGGCGGCGCGTGCAACAGGCGATAAAAGAACTGGAAAAGCAGCAGCTGACGATGGCAACGAGCGGGCGCAAGCTCGTCGTCGATGTGATCGTCGAAGCGCCGCGCCGTTTCGCCGACGAGATCCGCGACGCGCTCGAAGACACCGTGCCGAGCCTGCATCCCGCGATTTTCCGTCCGCGCTTTCTGATGCAGGAAACGATGACGACGGCGCAAGTCGTCGATGCGCTGCACGCGATCGCGCGGCGCGGCTGTCACGGCGTCTTTCTGAAGGCGCAGAACGTGCCCGCGATCACGCAGGCTATCGCCGAGCTCGAGCAGCGCGAGATTCCCGTCGTGACGATGTTCACCGATATTCCTGCTTCAAGGCGCATCGCGTATGCGGGGCTCGACAACCGCGTTGGCGGCGCGACGGCGGCTTATCTGATCGGCCATTGGCTCGGCAAGCGCGCGAGCAACGTACTGGTGACGCGCAGCAACGAGCGCTTTCGTGGCGAAGAGGAACGCGAGGCGAGCTTTCGCGCGACGCTGCGCGAGCGCTATGCGCATCTGACGCCGATCGATGCGAGCGGCGGGCAGGGACTCGATGCGGAAACGGAAGAGCGTGTGCGCAAGGCCGTCGGCGCGGGGCAGAAGATCGCCGCCGTGTATTCGATGGGCGGCGGCAACGCGGCCATTTTGCGCGCGCTGAAGGCGCTGAACCAGCATCCGAAGTGCTTTATCGGACACGATCTGGATCGCGAAAACGTGCAGTTGCTACGCGAGCACGCGATCACCGCGATTCTGCATCACGATCTGCGTCAGGACATGCGGTGTGCGTGCCAGCATGTGATGAGCTTTCACAAGCTGCTGCCGGTGGCGGCAGTGAGCGCGTCATCGTCGGTGATGGTGGTGACGCCGGAAAATATTCCGCACGAGGTGATTGCGCGGTTTTCTGAGCGTGGCTAGTGGCGAGCCGCGCTTACTGAAACGGCGCCGACCACGTGACGGTGCGATTGCGTCCTTCGCGCTTGGCCGAATACAGCGCGCTGTCGGCGCGCGCTAGCGTCGTGTTCAGGTCGTCGCTCAGTTCGACCTTGCACACGCCCGCCGAAAACGAATAGCGGATGGCCTGATCGTCGGCGACCTGCACGCGGCGGCTCATCACCTGGCGGCGCATGCGCTCGACGGCCGACACGCCATGCTCGACCGACGTCGACGGAAACACCACCAGAAATTCTTCGCCGCCGATACGCCCCGCGATGTCCGTTTGCCGCGTCGCGTGACGGCACACTTCGCCGAAATCGCGCAGCACGGCGTCGCCTGCAGCATGACCGTGCGAATCGTTGATCTGCTTGAAATGATCGAGGTCGACGAGTGCGACCGTGAGCGGCGTCTCGGTGCCTGCAGCGGCCGTGATCGCCAGTTCGAGCGACGACATCGAATGACGCCGGTTCGCGAGGCCCGTCAGCACGTCGGTGCGCGCTTCCTGCACGGCGCGTTCGTGTGCGCCGATCCACGCCTGCTCGCTGGAGCGCAACGGCGAAATGTCGGAGCCTGTCAGCACGATCCAGTCGTTTTCGAGCAGCGATTCCGTCATCCAGAACCAGCGACCGTCGATCAGTTCCGTCGCGAAGCTGCGCTGCCCGGCGCCTTCGCGGCGCGCGGCGATCGCGTGGTCGATCACGGCCGACGCGTTGTCGCCTTCGATGCGCGTGCCGCATTGCCCGAGAATGCCTCGCAGCACGAGATCGGCGAACGTGATTTCGCCGCGTTCGCGGTTGAGCCGGAACGCGTGCTTGAACGCGCTGTTCGCAAACATCAGCCGGTCGCTCGCGTCGTAGATCGCGACCAGCTGGGTTCTGCCGTCGAGCGCGCCGAGCAACGCTTCACAGGCGATGTCGTCAGTGCGCAGATCCTGAATCGATTTCATGGCTTATCGGTGCAGATGAGTCTCCGGACCGGCCGTTTGTTGAGGCGCGGCCGCATGTCCCGTCGGTTCGCCGTGCCGCGCAATAAAATCGCCACGGACGTTGCCGTGGCGCGAAGCGTCCCGATGATTCTGACTGCGTGAAGAATCACGGAGAACGTGGAGACAGGATCAAGTCTACGTCCGCAAAACACGGGGCTATCGAATGAATAGTGAGCAAATTTGCCCGCAATTCCAGGCGTCGTTTGCGTTTTGCATAGCCGCCCGGCGTGGCCGGATGCTTACGCTTCGCGGTTTGCCGGATCCGTGTGACCGTGCAGGCTGTCGGGCTGGGTTTGCGGCTGGGTTTGCGTCTGCGTCAGCGTCCAGTCGACCGATTTCACCTGATTGCGGCCAGCCTCTTTGGCCGCGTAAAGCTGCGTGTCGGCGGCGGCGATGAGTTCTGCCGCGTTATGTCCGTCCGCCGGCCGTCCCGTCGCGCAGCCGACGCTCACCGTGACGCACGGCAACGGCTGGATCCGCATCGCCTCGATCACGCGGCGGATTTTTTCGGCGGCATTCGCCGCGGCGGCCGACGCCGTATCCGGCAGCACGACCGCGAATTCCTCGCCGCCGTAGCGCGCGACCACATCGATCGAACGCCGCGCCACCGACGCGATGCAGTCGGCCACGGCCGCCAGCACGTCGTCGCCGGCGGCGTGGCCGTAGGTGTCGTTGAAGCGCTTGAAGTGATCGATGTCGATGAACAGCACCGACAGCAGCGCGCCGTTGCGCCGTGCGCGGCGCCATTCCTCGTCGAGATGGCGGTCGAGCGTGCGGCGGTTGCTGAGCTTCGTGAGGGGATCGGTGGCCGCGAGTTCGGCGAGGCGCGATTGCGCGCGCACCTTGTCGCGCAGCGTGAACGCGAGCGTCCAGCAGACCAGCACGACGACCGCGCCGAGCATGAACGTCAGCCCGCCCGCGACGGCGCTGCGCTTGCGCCACGGCGCGAGCACGTCGTCGACGGCGGGCGCGACGATCACGACGAGCGGCGTGCCGGGCACGTGCGCGTACGAAAAGATGCGCCGCACGTGATCGATGGGCGATTCTCCGATGTACGAGCCCGCCGATCCCGTGTGCAGCATCCGGTACTCGGGAAACTGATCCATATCGATGCCGATGATGTCCTCGACGTAAGGCTTGCGCGCGAGGATCGTGCCGTCGGCGAGCAGAATGAACGCCGTGCCGCCGCGGCCCGTGTTCACCTTGTCGAGCAGCCGTTGCAGATAGGCGATGCGCACGGCGAGCAGCGCGACGCCCGCGAACGATCCGTCGCGCGCGTCGATGCGGCGCGACAACGCGAACGAAAGCTCGTGGTCGCGCAGCCGCGAACGGAACGGATGCGAGACGAACAGGCCCGCATTGGCGCTGCGCTGATGGACGATAAAGTAATCGCGGTCGTCGAACTTCACGCCTTTGTTGATGGGCCCTTCCTGCGTCGCCTTCAGCACGCCGTGTTCGTCGATCACATATGCGCCGCCGAGATACGCGGCCAGTGTCGCGCGATCGAACAGCACGGTGCGGCGCAGTTCGTCGGGCAGGTGCCAGACGGTCGGCTCCTGCGAGCGATGGACGATTTCCTGCAGCGACAGGTCGTAAATCTCGACGTTGCGGGCGAGGTCGCTCGAAATCAGCGAAACCAGATTCGCCGAAGTTTCGCGTGCGTGGTTCAGCGCATCGGTGCGGCCCGAGTACAGCGTGGCGAGTGTCAGGCCCGCCATCGCCGTGGCGATCAGCGTGCCCGCGATGCCCGTCAGAAACGGGCGATTGCCGACCGCTTGCGACACGGCCGCGCCCCGCTTTCGCGCGATATGGCGAAACCGTTGACGCAGCACCAGAAGCGGATTCAACACGAGCGTGCTCTCCGTCGTGATCGGGCCGTGAATGTGCGGTGAATGTACCTCGCATGTGCCACGCATGTGCCACGCATGTTGCCACCAGGCTAGCAGGCTCGCGAAGCGCGCGGCCAAACGCAGGTTCGCGATGTACAGTGATAGCCCATTCGATCGATACAAACAACGACATGACGACTGGTTTCGCCCGACGCGTGGTTTCCTGGTCCAGCAGCATGAACAATCTCGCGGGCGCGGAACGAAGCCCGCGGCGCGCGCAACACGGTTCGACTGCGCACGCTACGGACACCGATGCCGCCGGTTCGCCGCGGCGCGGGCCGACGCTCTGGCTGGCCGTGAGCCTGTCGATGGGCAGCGCGATCGCGCTGGGACTCGCGCGCTTTTCCTACGCACTGCTGTTGCCGCCGATGAAGGCCGACCTCGGCTGGAGCTTCGCGCAATCGGGCGCGATGAATACGGCCAATGCGCTCGGCTATCTGCTCGGCGCGCTCGCGTTTCCGCGCCTGTCCCGTCGATGGTCGGCGGGTGTGCTGTTCGTGGCGGGATGCGTCGCGACGGCGTTGCTGATGGCCATGACAGGCATGCTCTCCGATACCAACGCGCTGTTCGCGCAGCGCGTCGCGACGGGCATCGCGAGCGCCTTTATTTTCGTGAGCGGCGGCGTTCTCGCGGCGCGGCTCGCGACGTCGCATCCGCGCGATGCCGGGCTCGTTCTTGGTCTGTACTACGGCGGCACAGGGTGGGGCATCGTCGCGTCAGCGCTGCTCGTGCCGCTCTCGCTCGCTTCCTTGTCCGCCGTGCAGCGCGCGCATGGCTGGCAACTCGCGTGGTTCGCGCTCGCGGCAGCGTGCGTCGCGTTGTCGTTGATCGCGGGCAGGGCGGCGCGGCGTATCGACAGCCAGCATGTGCTGCGTAAGGACGCGGCGGGCGCCGCATCGACGAACGAGCGCGCCGCGCCGATGCTGCGTTATGCATTTGCGCTCGCCGGTTATGGATTGTTCGGCGTCGGCTATATCGGCTACATGACGTTCATCGTCGCGCTGCTGCGCAATGACGGCATGAGCGAAGGCGTCGTCACGGGCTTTTATCTGCTGCTGGGCGTCGCGACGATCGTGTCGGCGCGCATCTGGTCGAAGCTGCTCGACCGCATGCGCGGCGGCCAGGCGCTCGCCCTGCTCAATGCGTTGCTCGCGCTCGCGACGCTGATGCCCGCGATCGTCACGCATCCTGTGATCGCGTTCGCGTCGGGCTTGCTGTTCGGCGCGACGTTTCTGTCGGCCGTGGCATCGACGACGGCGTTCGTGCGACACAATCTGCCCGCTGCGCACTGGGGACGCGGCATCAGCGCGTTCACGATCGTGTTCGCGTTCGGACAGATCGTCGGACCGACGGTGATCGGCTGGGTGTCCGACGGCGTGGGCCTCGAGCGCGGGCTGATCTATTCGGCATGCGTACTGGCGGCGGGCGCGGCGCTTGCGGGAATACAGAAAGCATTGAACGCAACGCGCCCTTCGGTGAACTGACGTTTTTTAGCCAAAGCGCCGCACAACGGACGACCGCATATTCAATGCCACTTGAAGCGCCGCGCGGCCCGCGCACTTGCTGCGTTGCGGTCGCCAGCGCACAGAACACGCGCGTTGCCGGGAGCACGATGAAAACCGACGAAATACTCAGTCATCCAATTCGAATTTGAGTGTTGCTATTTCGTCAAAACAACTAGAGACACAAGACATCAAAGCCTAAAGTTAAAGTGCTTTCTCAAGTCTTTTGTGCGGTGCGGGGGTGCTTATGAAACGCAGAAACGCGCGACAACTGGTCCGGCTGCTGTCGGACATGCGGCACGCGGCGGATTGCAGGGCGCTGCGAGCGGCAGCAACGCAACGGGCGATCGAGCTCGCGGCGGAAGAGGCGGCAGAGGCGGAGCAGGACGAGCGGGACACGTCGCGCGATAACCCTCGCGGCAAGACGACGTGGAGAACATCATGAGAAACGCCACGGAACAGTCGCTGCGATTCCTGGTCGAGAAATGGCTCGGGCCAGTCACGGAGCCGGTGCACGTCACGCAGTTCGGTCGCACGAAATGGGACAACACGCGTTACGTGCGCGTCGAGACGACATCGCCGGATGGCACGCGCTCGCTGTTCTTTTTCCGTCACGACGACGGCTGCTGGTGTGTGTTTCCGCCGACGTCGTATAAACACCGGCCCGTCGAAAGCTGGCGGAGCATGGTGGCGCAGGTGGCGGCTTAAGCGGTGCTGGCGGCGGTGTGTTAATAGCAGCGCCAGCGTTCAGGCCGGTTCCGCCGAATCCGACGAGACACCTCGCCGTGCCGTCCACATCGGCATCACCTGACACACGATCAGTCCCGCGAGCATCAACGCGCATCCGAGCAGCGCGCGCGGCGCGAGCGTTTCGCCCAGCACGAGCCAGCCGGCCAACGCGGCGAACACACCTTCCATGCTGAAAATCACGGCTGCGTGCGCAGGCGCGGCGTCTTTCTGCGCGACGACCTGAATTGTGTACGCGACGCCCACGGACAGCGCGCCGCCATAGAGAATGGTCGGCGCGGCGCGCACGATGTCGCCGATGCGCAGCGGATCGACGACCAGTCCAATTGCGAGACTGACGACGCCGCAAACGACGAACTGCACCAGTGCAAGCGCCAGCGGATCGTGACGGCGCGCAAAGCGGCTGACGAGCACGACCTGCGCGGAAATGACGAGCGAGCCCGCAAGCTGGAACCAGTCGCCGTACAGAATCGAAAAGTGTTCGTCCACGCTCAGAAAGTACATGCCGAGCGCGGCCAGCAGCGCGCCGAGCCACACGCCGATGCCCGTCTGATGGCGCAGCACGACGCCCAGCAGCGGCACGATCACGACATACAGCGAACTGATGAAGCCGGCATTCGCCACTTTCGTGTATTGCAGGCCGATCTGCTGACAGGAAATCGACACGGCGACGAGCAGGCCGAGCACCGCGCCGTCGCGCCAAAGCGTCGAACGGGAAACGCCGGCGTCGCGCGCGGGCACCGGCTTGCGACGCCGTGCAATCGACCACACGATCAGGACAACGAACGCGCCCAGCAGAAAGCGCAGCCCCGTAAAAAGAAAAGGTCCGATCGAGTCGAGGCTCAGACGTTGCGCGACAAATGCGCTGCCCCAGATCATCGCGGCGACGAGCATCAGAAGATTCGCGCGCAGGTGTTGGCGAGTGGCGGTTTTCAAGCGGAAATTCCTGGCAAGACGGATCGTTTCGTGCGACTGGCGGCGAACATTCGCAGGCGCTAAATGCGCCTCTGGTCAGACGAAACAACGTGCATGAATGGCAGCCGACATGATACCTGCGCACGCTGTCGGGGAAGCGTCGATACGTCGAAAGCTATCAGTAAGAAAGCTGTCTCCCGGAAAATACATATCGAACTTTATGGGATGACAAACCGCCTACGCTGCGTGATACTCCCCGCGGGGAGCCGCACGGCGCAACGGCCGGGCTGCTTCACCATCATGCGGTTCTAATTCACATTTGACTTAAATGTCGTCAGGTTTGGGGATAACACACATGAAGAAGATCATCGCCTCGCTCGTCACCGCCTCGCTCGCGCTGGTGTCCGTTCAAGCTTTCGCACAGGCATCCGACGCAGCGCCGGCAGCAGCTAGCGCCGCGAAGCCAAAGCACGCCCACAAGCAACTGAAGACGCACGGCAAGCGCGCTGGCGTGTCGTCGGCAGCTTCGGCTGCTGGCACGAACGACAAGGGCACGGCAAACTAAGCTGCCCCGTTCGCCACGCCGGCTGCTGTAGAGCGATGCCGGCGCAGCAACAAGAAAGGCCGAAGCAGATGCTTCGGCCTTTTGCATTTTGGGCGCGTCCGCTTTCCGGTGAAAGCGACAGGAACGCCGCTCAGGCGCTGGCGGCGAGCCCGTTGACGAGCAATTCGGCGATCAGCCCGTTCATGCCCTCGGGATGCGCCGCGGCGCGCTCCTTCAACTGTTCGACGAGCGTCTCGGGCAGCTTGCAGGCAAACGGGACGAGGCCTTTCGCCTGATCGAGCTTGCGCTGTTCGCGGCGGTCGAGTTGCGGCTGTTGCGACGAGCCTTTGCCGAAGCGGTCGGCGGCGAGCGACTGTTTCATGTCGTTGCCGAGTTTCAGCGCCTTGTTCTTCTCAAGGTCGAATTTCTTCATTGCCATGCGGAAAACCTCAAACGGGTAAGCAATCCAATATTGTACGCATCGCGCGGCGCTTGAACGGCGGGGCCGCGTAAGTCCGAGCTATTTCGCCGGCGTCGGCGCGCCCGTCACGCTGTCCATCAGCGCGCGCATGCGCCGCCAGTGCGAGCCTTCCCAGAAAACGCGCCGGCATACGTCGCAGGTGACGAACTGCGAATGCCGTTCGAGCACGCCCTCAGGCGCGCGGCCGATCGCTTCGTCTTTCGCTATGCGCCGCAGCGGCACGTTGCAGGTGAGGCACAGACGAAACGGCCGCGCGCTGCGCGCCAGATCGAGCCGGTCGAACATCTCGCGCAACTGCGCTTCGGGCTTCAGCGCGCGCACGTAGCAGCCGTGCGTGATCGAGCGGCGTTTCAGCAGTTCGCGGTCGCGGGTGAGTACGATACGGTCTTCATCGGATGCAATCGATTCGATATGCGAATCCGCGTAGTGGTTGTCGTAAAGTGTGTCGAAGCCCGCGAGCCGCAGCAGTTGCGCGAGCCCGCCGAGATGCGCATCGGCGACGAAGCGCACGACCCGCAACGGCCGCTCGCGCACACGCAGAACAGGCTGGATGTCGAGCGTCTCGAACTTCGGATAGACGGCCACGCGATCGCCTTCCTGCAACTGATGATCGAAGCCGACCGATTCGCCGTTCACGAGGATCAGTTCGACTTCCGTGTGCGGCACGCCGAGCGCCTCGATCATGTGTTTGGCCGACGCAGACCGTGCGCATTCGTAACTGAACGACTGCCGGCGCAGTGGCCGCGCCAGGAAATCGTTCAATTCTTCGTAGAAGCGGAAAGTCGCGGTGACCATGATGCCAGTATCGCACCGCACGAAGCGCCGCGCCGATGGGCAATTACCTGCACGGCGCGCGCGGCTGTGCTCTACTTCGGGTTCTTGAACAGGAGCTATTGATGGACATCGGTTTTATCGGTCTCGGCGAAATGGGTGCGGCGATGGTCGCAAACATGTTGAAAGCCGGGCACAGCGTGCGCGTCTGGAACCGCTCGGCGGAGAAGGCACAACCGCTCGTCGGGCTGGGCGCGCAGGTGGTCGGTTCGCCCGCGGAAGCCTTCGCGGGCGACGCCGTCTTCTCGATGCTCGCCGACGATGCCGCGCTGCGCGATGTCATCAGCGCGTCGCTGCTCGAGCACGCGCCGCGCGGGCTGATCCACGTGAACATGGCGACGGTTTCCGTGGCGCTGGCCGAAGAACTGGCGACGGCGCACGCGGGCCGCGGCCTGCATTACGTCGCGGCCCCCGTGATGGGCCGGCCCGACGTCGCCGCTGCGGCGAAGCTGACGATCGTCGCCGCCGGACCCGCTGAAGCCATCGACCGCGTTCAGCCCGTATTCGATTCGATCGGTCAGAAGACATGGCGGATCGGCTCGCTGCCGCAGCAGGCGAACGTCGTGAAACTGGCGGCGAATTTCATGCTGGCGGCAGCCGTCGAGTCGCTCGGCGAGGCGTCGGCGCTGCTCGGCGGCCATGGCGTCGCGATGCAGGATTTTCTCGATGTCATCACGAACAGCGTGTTTCCCGGCCCCGTTTATCAGGGCTACGGCAAGATGATCGCGGAACAGCGTTACGAGCCGGCGCTTTTCAAGGCGCGTCTCGGTCTGAAGGACGTGCGCCTCGCGCTGGCGGCCGCCGAGTCCGTCTCGACGCCGCTTCCGGTGGCGAGCGTCGTGCGCGACAGCCTGATCGAAGCCGTTGCTCACGGCGACGGTGAGAAGGATTTCGCGGTGCTGGGTCAGGTCGCGTCGCGTCGCGCGGGGCGTTGATGGATCAGCAGTAAGGCATTGGCTTCGGCCGATTGTCGATGCTTGCGGTTATCCGCATCGGCAGGCAGCGCGAACCGGCATCGTAACGGGCGGGGCGGGCATAATGTCCGTCCCGCCCGTTTTCCTTTTTCAGCGAGCAATACGCATCATGAGTCTGCATACCTGGTGGCTCTATCTGGCCACGATCTTCGTCGTTTGCGCGATTCCCGGCCCGAACATGCTGTTGATGATGACGCACGGTGCCCGTCACGGCATGCGTCAAACTACGGCCACGATGGCCGGCTGCCTGATGTCGCTGATGTTGATGCTGGCCGTTTCTGTCGCGGGCCTCGGTGTGCTGCTGCAAGCATGGCCGACGATGTTCAACGCCTTGCGCCTGCTCGGTGCCGCGTATCTGATCTGGCTCGGTGTAAAAGCGTGGCGCGCGCCCGTCAGCGAAGCCGCGGCGGCGCAGGTCGAGGCGTCACCGGAGGCTACGGGCGGAATCGGCGGGAAGCGTGCGCCGTCGCGCGGCGCGTTGATGCGCAATGGTTTTCTCGTGGGCAGCAGCAATCCGAAGGCGATTCTGTTTTCGGCTGCGCTGTTGCCGCAGTTCATCGACGCCTCGCGTCCGACGCTCCCGCAATTCGCGATTCTCGTCGCCACGACGGCGGTGATGGAAGTGAGCTGGTACGTCGTGTATGCCGCGTGCGGCACGCAGATCGGCGCGAAGCTGAAGAGCAGCAGCGTCGCGAAGGCGTTCAACCGGCTGACGGGCGGCGTGTTCGTCGGCTTCGGCGCGATGATGGCGCTGGTGCGTCACTGAGGCGAACTCGCCTGCTCGTCGTCATGATGCAAGGCACAAAAATGCACCTGAACGGTGCGCTGCGACGTTTTGTCACCCTTATGCATCGTAGAACCGACGCTCTAACGTCATATGTTGCGACGCACCAAGTGTTTTGCTATAGTCTGACTTGTCTCCTCCATGTCTCCTCTGATATGGATTCAGCCCGCCACCTTGGCGGGCTTTTTTTTCGCCTGTCGTTTGTCACGGTCGCCGAGCTCAGAATTTGTACGACACGGCGAGATACGTGATGATCGGATTGGCCTTCAATTCCGACTTCGACACGCCCAATTCCGTCCCGTCGGCCGCCTTGATGATCACCGACGAAGTCGTCTTCAGCGGAATGTAGGTGACGGAGGCCGTGATGCCCCAGTGGTCGGTGACGTTGTAGATCGCGCCCGCATTGAAGACGGGTGCCCACGACGACGACGCCTTCGCTTCCACCGTCGTTTTCCCCGGCTTGCCCGCGCCCGCGGCGAGAATTGCGCCGAGGTTGTCCTGCGTCGACGTGACGAAATTGTTGTTCAGCTGGATGTCGCTGAACCAGTTGTACGACACGCCGATGCCGAGAAACGGCCGGAATTTCGCGGTCGACGAAGCGAAGTAATACTGGAAGATCAGCGCCGGGCTCCATTGCCGCACGCTCTTGACGATCGGATTGACGGCGGGATCGCCGATATCCTGCTTGCCGAGCGCGCCCGCCGGGCCGGGCGGCTGAATCGCGCCGTGTCCGTAGATCTGGAACTTCGGCGGAATGCCCGCCACCGACGTCACGGCGATATGGTCCGTGACGAAGTGCGAGAACACGAGCCCTGCCGTGTCGGCGTTGTTCGTCGAGAGACTCGTGCCCTGCGACGTGAACGAATTCGGCAGGCGCAGCGGCGTGTTGATCGGCACGGGCGCAACGTGCGTCGTGAGCGGCGTGCTCGAATCCTGCGGCATCACGTGAAACCAGCCGAGCGTGACGAGGTTGTCGCCCGCCTTCTGCGCGTACGCACTCAGCGATGCGAAGGACAATGCAGCAGCCAAAGCCGCTATCAGGTGCTTTCTCATTCTGTTCCTCCTGAGCGGGCGGCCTGCCTTGCGGACGACGGCGTTATCGATGCCGTCTGCTCGCTTCCCAACCGCTCCCCTGCGTGTAATCAGGGAAGCGGCCCGGGCGGCGGTCGCCTCGTTGCGTTCTAAGCAGTGAACTTCGCGGTGAAGTGCGTGGTGACGTGCGCGATGAAGTGCGTCGAGAAACTCGCGCTCATCACTGAACGAAAGCGCCGATCGTGAAATACGGCGACGACGCGTTCGACAAGTCCAGGTAGCCGAACACGCCTCCCGTGAAAATGAACTTGCCGGTCGGCGCGCTGCCTGCCGCCGCGCTCGTGTACGTCGACGTCACGACGCCGGGCACGCTCTGCGTGAAGTCCAGATTCAGCGCCTTCGTCAGCGAGGCCTGCGACGGATTGAACGGATCGAGCAGCGTTGCCTGCGTGCCGACGAGCGCGTTGGTGCGGTAGTCAAACTCGCTATCGACGCCGATGTACTCACCGTTCTGCGAGTTGACCGCGACGTTCGACTGCGGCGCGAGAATCGAGATGCCCGATTCGTCGTCGGCGACGGGCAGCAACACGCCGCTGGTGGGGTCCGAGGCCAGCGTCGACGTCGCGTAGCCGGTGCGAATCAGGATCGGCACGTTCTGGTTGCGCAGCTTGCCGACGATCATGAAGCCCTTGCCCGCCGGCGACGACGCCTGAGTCGGCTTGCCTTGTCCCTGGAAGTTGTCGGTTTCGAACGCGCCGCTGCCGTCCGACGACTGCACCCAGTTCGTGCCTGGCTGCTGGCACTTGCCGGCGTTGACGCCCGCGTTGTCGCACTCCGTCCAGGTGCCGTCGGCGTTGATCGTGATCTTGGTATCGACGACGGTCGGCGCGAAGTTTTGCGACGGAATCTGGTGATAGCCGAGCTGGTTGTACGTGCCGGCAACGTTGGCCAGCTTTGTCTCGATCGTCGAAAAGCCGATGAACGGGTAGTACGGAAATTTCGTATCGGGCACCTTGCCCTGGCCAAGAACGCCGCCGAACGAGATTTCAGCGCCCGGAATCGTGCCGCCCGCGACGCCTTCGCCGACAAAGATACGCGCCGGCCGGTTCGGATCGAGACTCGCGCCGTTCAGGTGGAACGCGCACTGGTTGAGCTTGCTGGTCGGAAGCAGCGTCTCTTGAGTCAGCGTGCCCGAGGCCGTCTGGCCTTTGCGCGTCGGCTCGACGGTGCCCGTCGTGGCGGGAATCGGCGATTCGACGTAGTTGACCTGCCAGGTCATCTTCGCCGTATCGAGTTGCAGCTTCACGAGTTCGCCGTCGCCGCCGCCGCCCGTGAAGGTCGTGTTGTAGTCGAGCGAGGCGGGACACAGGCGCGCTTCCACAGGCGGCGCGCCTTCGCTGCCCCCGCCGCCGCACGCGCCGAGCAAGGGCGCTGCAAAGGCCAGCGCCGAAAGGATCTTCCAGTTCATCGTGCCTCCAGTCTTGTTATGGGCGGCCAGCTCCCAGTCCAGCCGCCTCTCGGTCTTGTGATCTAGCGATGCTGCGTGCCTGCTGTCATTGCCTCCTGCCGTGCAGCGTTTTGCGACTTACTTGCTGATCTGCGCGCCGACGCTGAAGTACGGCGAATTGACGGTGTCGGCGTTGGCGGAACTCGGCGCGACGCCGCCGTTTTCCGTTCCGTTGATGAAGATCGCGTACAGGCCGCCCGCGGCGATCGCGAGACCAGGATTGCCTTGCCCGTCGGCGACGGTGACGAGCCCGTCGCTGCTCTGGCCGTACGTGAGCGAGAAGCCGCTTTCGGCTGCCTGGGTGGTCGGATTGATGAAGCTGCCGAGGCCGCCCGAAATCAGCGACGCCGTGTACCGGAAGTTCGAGTCCGCGCCGACATAGCCGCCGTTGAAGCCGCCCGACGCGAGCGGCATCGCGCTGGTGAGCAACGCGATGCCGGATTCGTCGTCGATGGCGAGCGTCAGCGGGTTCGTGTTGACGTTGCCTGTGCGGACCACGACGGGGACGGTCGCGCCGTTGAGCTGGCCTAGGACCATGTGGGCTTTAGCCGACTTCCCCGTCGGGACGCCGAGAACCCCGTACTGAGCCTCGATCTGCGGCGCCGTGCTGCTGTCGAAATAGCCGTTGGCGTTCAGCGTGTAGGCGCTGCCCGTCGTCAGGCATCGCGTCGTCGGGTCCGGCGAACTGGGCGAAGCGGTGGACGTCGACGGATTGGTCGGCGCGTTGCACGTGCCGTTCGCGTCGAACGTTTCAATCGTATTGATGGCGCGCGCCGCGAACTGCGCGGTCGGCTGGATGTGATAGAGCAGGCCGTTGTAGGTGCCCGCCAGCTTCGACAGATCGGTCGACGTGCTCGCGAAGCCGAGGAAAGGATAAAAGTCGAAGGTGCGCGAGTTGACCGAGCCGATGCCGAGCGGGCCCGAGTACGAGATCGTCGCGCCCGGAATGCCGCCGCCCGCGACGCCTTTGCCGACGAACACGATGGGCGGATTGGTCGACGAGAAGGGCGTCGTGTAGGTCGCGCCCGTCGACGGCGCCGTGCCCGACGCGGGCGTCAGCATGAACGCGCAGCGCGTCTGTTCGGCGTTCGGCAGCATGCCTGCGGGCGGGTGCATCACGGCGCCCGTCACGGTCGTGTTGGCGCGCGTTTGATCGACATTGCCCGCCGCCACGGGAATCGGCGAATCGAAGAACGTCAGCGTGTACGTCATCTTCGTGGCGTCGATGTTCAGCGAGACCACTTCGCCGCTGCCGGCGCCGCCGAGGTACGTGCTCTTGACGATGTCGGCATCGGCGGGACAAAGCGTGCTGTTGTCCGCGGCTTGCGACGGCGGCCCTTGCACGCCGCAGCTCGAGCCCGAGCACTGGTTCGTCTGGATCGAGCCGGGGTCGCCTGCCTTACCTCCTCCGCAGGCGATCAGAAACGGCACGCTGGCAATAGCACATGCCAGCCCTTTTGAAATGGCGTCCATGCTGCTGTCTCCCTGTGTCGACTCGAGCCGACGTTTTTCACGCCTGACTCTCGTCCCTTCGATTTATGGCAAGCGTCTAATTTGCGAGCTAATTTCGCCGCGCGATTTAAAACTGTCAATTGAACGAACCGTCTAAAAAGCCCGATTCAAACAGTGCATTTTTCGCGGAGAGTCGCATGGCGCTTCAAGGCGCGCGCTTTAAAACAAAAACAGTATTTGTGCGTCAGACGCATTTCGTTGCGTTGTCGCCCGAGCCTTGATGGGCGGGCAAACGGGCAAAACGCATCTATCATCTTCGAACGCTCGTTCGCAAAAAAATCGGGTGTATCCCTATGCGGTAATAGATGCCTTTAAGAAAAAGAATTCAGGCATTAAATACCTGATATCAGGACTGCTGCAGATAGTGGGAAAATCGAAAGGCTTATCGCGCGTTTAATAAGCCGTTTTAAATCGCGGATGGATAAGCCAAAAAGAAAAAGCCGGCGTTTGAATGCCGGCTTTCGTGGGATACGGGACGGAGCAAGCCGTCCGCAGGATGCTTTAGCGCGTGAGACCCGCGGCTTCGTCTGCGCCGATCGCGAGGTTCATACACTGGATCGCGGCGCCCGACGCGCCCTTGCCGAGGTTGTCGAGCCGCGCGACCGTGACGAAGCGCTCTTCGTTGCCGAACACGAACAGGTCGACGCGATTCGTGTCGTTGTTCGCCTGGACGTCGAAGAAGCCGCTGTCGAGGTTCTCATCGGCGTTGAACGGTGCGACGCGCACGAACTGCTCGCCGCTGTAGTACTCGGCGAAGAGCGCCTGCACGTCTTGCGGCGTGGTCGGCTTGGCCAGCTGGCCAGGCGTGAAATACGTCGTGACGGCGAGACCCTTGAAGAAGTTGCCGACGATCGGCGTGAAGATCGGCGCGTTCTTCAGGCCCGTGTGCGCAGCCATTTCGGGCAGATGCTTGTGCGCGAGGCCGAGCGCATACGGACGCGGGCTGTCGAGCTTCGCGTTGCCGCCCGCTTCGTAGTCGGCAATCATCTTCTTCCCGCCGCCGCTGTAGCCGGTGATCGAGTAGCTGTGCGCGGCGAAATCGGCCGGCACGACGCCCGCTTCGACGAGCGGACGCATGGCCAGCACGAAAGCCGACGCGTGGCAGCCCGGCACGGCGATGCGCTTCGCCGTGCGCAGACGCTCGCGCTGCGCGCGGGCCAGTTCCGGCAGACCGTACGCCCAGTCGGCGCTGGTTCGAAACGCCGTGCTCGCGTCGAGCAGCACCGTGCGGTCGTTCTCGACGAGCGACGCCGATTCTCGCGACGCGACATCCGGCAGGCACAGGAACGTGACGTCGGATGCATTGATGAGACGACGGCGCTCGTCGAGATCCTTGCGCTTCGCTTCTTCGATGCGGAGGATTTCAACGTCTGCGCGCTGCGACAGGTATTCGAAGATCTTCAGGCCGGTGGTGCCTTCCTGTCCGTCGACAAAAACTTTCGTGCTCATCTCAATCTCGCTGGCTGGTAAAACGGCGGAAAACGGGGCGCTCGCGGCGCCGGAACGATATTTTAAGACCGTGAGTGTGTGCGTGCTCGGAATCGGCAGAAAAACACGTTGCGCCGCAACAGTGACAGCGGCATGACAGGCAAGGTTCCCGCGCGCGCCGGGCGCATTTACACAGGCTGTCCGGCCTTCCAGCGCGCCGTCACGGCGGCGATGCGCGCCCCGAACACCTTCGCCGTTTCGATGTCGCCGGGCAGCGGCGCTTCATCAGGCGAGGCATCGGCGGGCGACTGCGACAGCAACCCCGCATAGCCGCCGACGTAGTTCAGGTCGTTGCGCGTCGCTGCCTTCGTGTTGGCGGGCAAGAGGCCGAGTCCCGCCCAGATCATGCCGTGCTGCATCGCGAGCGTGATCAGGTACTGGATCGTCGAAAACTTGTCGCCGTTCATCGACGCCGAGTTGGTGAAGCCGGCGGCGACCTTGTCCTTCCACTTCTGTCCGACCCACGGTTTCGAGCTGGCGTCGGCGAACTTCTTGAAGTCGGCGGACGGCCCGCCCATGTAGGTCGGCGCGCCGAAGATGATGGCGTCGGCCGTGTCGAGTTCGGCCCAGGCCGCGTCGTCCAGTTCGCCGACGGCCACGAGCTTCGCATCGGCGCCGCCGTCCAGCGTGCCCGCGAGCACGGCTTCAGCGAGCTTTTTCGTATGGCCGTAGCCGCTGTGATACACGATGATGATTTTGGACATGGAGGGTTCCACCGTTGCGAAGATTGTTGTATCTGTGATGAGCGAAGCCGCGCAGCGTTCAGACGCAGCGAGAAAAAGCCGGCGTCGCTCCTAAGGCGGCCGACGCAGACTAGCGACCATACGTGACGGTCATGCGTGCGTAGCCGAGTGTCGCGGTGCTGATTTCATGGTCGAACATCAACGACGGCCGGCCCTGCGCGAGCCTCAGGTTGGACGTGTTGAGTGCGTACACCGTGATTACATATCGATGCGGCTTGCCTGGCGGCGGGCAAGGGCCGCCATAGCCGTCGATGTCGAAGTCGTTGCGCGCCTCGACGGCGCCGAGCTTCTTAAGAAAGCCGGACGCGCTGGCATTTTCCGGCAAGCGATCGACGGTAGCAGGAATGCCGACGACGGCCCAATGCCACCAGCCGCGTCCGGGCGCGTCAGGATCGAACATCGTGACCGCAAAACTGCGCGTGCCCTCGGGCGGATTGTGCCAGCCGAGTTGCGGCGAACGGTTCTGTCCTTTGCAGTCGTAGCGGTCGAGCACCTGCGCGTTATCGACGGTGCCGCCAGCGCGGAGGTTGGCGCTCGTGACGGTGAACGCGGTATCTGCATGAGCGGCCGGGGCGCTGAGCGCGAACGCAACAGCAATGAACGAAATGGCGAACGAAATGGCGCGCGTCGGCGCGAAATTCAGAAACGGCAGGAACGAACGTAACGAAGCGGGCGCAACGACCAGGCAACGCAAGCGCATGTGCCGAATCTCCTGTCAGGCTCGTAAAGAAATATCTTTACGAGGGATTGTTGTCCTTTTTAGTGCCCAAGCGACGAATCGAGTCTAACATTACATCTTATGCAGCCATTTGTGCTCGACGAGGGGCCGGTACGCCGCGAAATCGGCTATAGTCGCTCCAGTCGTCCGCAGTGGTAAGCAAGCAGACAAGTCCGAGAAATTTAGAACTAAGAACGGTTGCATGACTGAAGTTTCGGAGCGTGGATTGTCAGTTGAAGGATGGGCCATGCAAGATCCCATCAGGGTCGTGGTCGCCGATGACCATCCAGTAATTCTCTTTGGCGCGGAACAGGCGTTGCTCAAGTTCCAGGGCATTCGTGTGGTCGCGCGCGCAAAGCAGTCCACCGAACTGGTGAAGATATTGCAGACGACGCCGTGCGACGTGCTCGTCACGGATCTCGCAATGCCCGGTGGACAATACGGCGACGGCTTACCGTTGATCGGCTATCTGCGTCGGAATTTTCCCGACTTACCGATAGTTGTCCTGACTATGCTCGAAAACGCTGCGTTATTGAAGCGTCTGAATGAGCTAGGTGTGATCTCGGTCGTCAACAAATCGGACGACTTGAGTCACATCGGTCTTGCGGTGCAGCACGTCAGTCGACACATCGAGTACATGAGTCCGTCCGTCAAACAGGCGCTCGACACGCTGCGCATGAACACGGGTGGTAAGAACGACGAAGTGATTCTGTCGAAACGTGAACTCGAAGTCGTACGACTCTTCGTTTCGGGCATGACGATCAAGGAAATTTCTGAGCAACTGAATCGCAGCATCAAGACGATCAGTACGCAGAAGAACACGGCGATGCGAAAGCTCGGACTTGAACGGGATTCCGAACTATTTCAATATGCGCAGAGTAATGGCTTGATGAACCTGTCGTCGTACGCGCCGGGCGAGGCCGATACGGGTGCAGCATCGCCGGAAGGTTCTTAGGCGGTAGGGGGAATCTGAGCGTCAGAGGCTGAATAAAAAACGCCGCCTGTCCGAAAGACAGGCGGCGTTTTCTTATGCTGGCTGCGCGCGAGGCGCTGGCGAAGACGGCCCGCTTATTGCGGTGCCGACGTCGCGCCGCCGTGCGCGGCCGACCATTCGGCCGGTGCGTGCAGGAATTTTTCGACTTCGTCGAGCGTCTTCGTTTCGAAGTAACCCTGTTCCTTCGCGACGCGCAGCACGTCCCACCACGTGGCGAGCGCGTGCAGATCGACGTCGATGTCCTTCAGCACGGACACGCTTTCCTTGAAGATGTTGTAGTGGAACAGCACGAAGCAGTGGTTCACCGTCGCGCCCGCCGTGCGCAGCGCATTGATGAAGTTGATCTTGCTGCGGCTGTCGGTGGTCAGATCTTCGACCAGCAGCACGCGCTGGCCTTCCGTCAGCAGGCCTTCGATCTGCGCGTTACGGCCGAAACCCTTCGGCTTCTTGCGCACATATTGCATCGGCACCATCAGTCGGTCCGACAGCCATGCCGCGAACGGGATGCCTGCCGTTTCGCCGCCGGCGACGGCGTCGATCTGCTCGTAGCCGACGTCGCGCAGGATCGTCGCTTCCGCCATTTCCATCAGGCCGCGACGAACGCGCGGATACGAGATCAGCTTGCGGCAGTCGATATACACCGGGCTCGCCCAGCCGGAAGTGAAGATATACGGTTTTTCCGCGTTGAAGTGCACTGCCTGGACTTCCAGCAGCATTTTGGCGGTCGTGTCGGAGATCGTCTGGCGATCGAAGCCTGTCATGGGCGAATCCTTCGAGGTGGTGAGCTGGGAGGGCGGGCGCGCGGCCCGGTGGCGCAGCAGGCGTAACGTTTCGCGCCCTGGTGGGCGAAACATGCCGGACGAGCTGAGAAGCCGGCCGGATTGCTGCGCGCGTAGCCCGCGATTTTACCCGATTCGGACTCTTCCCAGGGCGCCGACCGGCAATAGCGGGTAGGCACGACGGACGGTTCACCTGACGGCCGTGCATTCGGCCTATAACTTCTGGCCGGGTTGTGACGTCAATGCGCGGCCTTTACACTCACGCCAAATTTCCCCGGAAGGCCTGACAGACGGCCTTTCCGCTAACGTCTGCATCAGGCTGCCGCCCATGAACACCGCTTCGCCTTCCACACCCGCCGCCCAGCAGACCCGTCCCGGCTACGCCGCGCGAGCGCTGATCGCGTCGGTGCTCGGCTATGCGATGGACGGCTTCGATCTGCTGATTCTGGGCTTCATGCTGCCCGCCATCGCTGCCGACCTGCACCTTTCGTCGACGCAAGCGGGCTCTCTGGTCACGTGGACATTGGTCGGCGCGGTCGCCGGCGGCGTGATTTTCGGCGTGTTGGGCGACTATTTCGGGCGCGTGCGCATGCTCACGTGGACGATCCTGATCTTCGCCGTCTTCACGGGCCTGTGCGCGCTCGCGCAAGGCTATGGCGATCTGCTGGCGTATCGGACCATCGCGGGAATCGGGCTGGGCGGCGAGTTCGGCATCGGCATGACGCTGGTCGCGGAAGCGTGGCCGGCGGCGCAGCGGGCGCGGGTGTCGTCGTATGTCGGGCTGGGCTGGCAGCTCGGTGTGCTGGCGGCGGCGTTGCTTACGCCGCTGCTGTTACCGGTGATCGGCTGGCGCGGCATGTTCGCGCTCGGGCTGCTGCCCGCTGTCGTGTCGTTTTTCGTGCGGCGGCGTGTCGAGGAGCCGGCGCTGTTCACCGAACGCATCGCGCGCGGCAAGCGCAAGGCGCCGATCAAACTGCTCGTTGCCGATGCCCGCACCGCGCGCGCCAGTGTCGGCGTCGCGATTCTCTGCTCGGTGCAGAACTTCGGCTACTACGGCCTGATGATCTGGCTGCCCACGTATCTGTCGAAAACCTTCGGCTATTCGCTGACGCGCTCCGGACTCTGGACGGCCGTCACGGTGCTCGGCATGGCCGCCGGTATCTGGCTGTTCGGCTCTGCAGCCGACCGCTTTGGCCGCAAGCCGGCGTTTCTGTTCTATCAGGCGGGCGCCGTTGTGATGGTGTTCGTCTATTCGCAGCTTGGTACGCCGTTCGCGCTGTTGATCGGCGGCGCGGTGATGGGCATGTTCGTGAACGGGATGATCGGCGGGTATGGCGCGCTGATCTCCGAGTTGTATCCGACTGAAGCCCGCGCAACGGCGCAAAACATGCTGTTCAACATCGGCCGCGCGGTCGGCGGTTTCGGCCCCGTCGCGGTTGGCGCGCTGGCCGCGCAGTTTTCGTTTGCGGCGGCGCTCGGCGTGCTCGCCTCGATCTATGTGCTCGACATCCTCGCGACGCTCTTTCTGATACCCGAACGCCGCGGCGCAGCGCTCGAATAACGCGCGCCGTCGCTCGGCAGCGGCGCGTGTGGAACCGCTTTATGTCGCGCTGCAGCAAGCACTGGCGCGGCTCCGGCTTATCCATCCGGTACAAAACCTACCCCCGAACTGACTCATTCGGGGTGTACACTGGTCGACCCGAAAAAGCTCAGCGCCGCCTGCTTTCCGCTGAGGTTTGACGCCGCGCCTAACCGGCGCCCGCGAGAATCGCCGCCGTCGAGCATCCCGTCGACATTGGCCAGCGCAGCACGTGACATTGAGCAGGGCCCAATTATCAACGTCTCGCAGGTTAAAAAATGGACGAACAACTGAAGCAAAGCGCTCTCGCATACCACCAGAATCCGAAGCCCGGCAAGATTTCGGTTACGCCGACCAAGCCGCTTTCGAACCAGCTGGACCTGTCGCTGGCGTATTCGCCGGGTGTCGCGGCCGCGTGCATGGCCATTTACGACGAACCGCTCGACGCGCAGAAGTACACGTCGCGCGGCAACCTGGTCGGCGTGATCACGAACGGCACGGCCGTGCTGGGCCTCGGCAACATCGGGCCGCTCGCCGCGAAGCCGGTGATGGAAGGCAAGGGCTGTCTCTTCAAGAAGTTCGCCGGCATCGACGTGTTCGATATCGAGTTGAGCGAGTCCGATCCCGACAAGCTCGTCGAAGCGATCGCGATGCTGGAGCCGACGCTCGGCGGCATCAACCTCGAAGACATCAAGGCGCCCGAATGCTTCTACATCGAGAAGAAGCTGCGCGAGCGCATGAAGATTCCCGTTTTCCACGACGACCAGCACGGCACGGCGATCATCGCTTCGGCGGCCATTCTTAATGGCCTGAAAGTGGTCGGCAAGAAGCTCGACGAAGTGAAGCTGGTGTGCTCGGGTGCGGGCGCGGCGGCGATTGCCTGTCTGGATCTGCTCGTGCATCTGGGCCTGAAGAAGTCGAATACGCTGGTGATCGACTCGAAGGGCGTGATCTACGAAGGGCGCGGCAATCTGGATGCGTCGAAAGAGCGCTATCAGGCAAGCACCGACGCGCGCACGCTCGGCGACGCGATGCACGGCTGCGACGTGTTCCTCGGTTGTTCGAGCGCAGGCGTGCTCAAGCCGGAAATGGTCACGACGATGGCCGACAAGCCGCTGATCCTGGCGCTCGCGAACCCGGAGCCGGAAATCCGTCCGGAAGAAGCGAAGAAAGTGCGTCCGGACGCGATTATCGCGACGGGCCGTTCGGACTATCCGAACCAGGTCAACAACGTGCTGTGCTTCCCGTTCATCTTCCGCGGCGCGCTGGACGTCGGCGCGACGACGATCACGGAAGAAATGAAGCTCGCGTGCGTGCGCGCGATCGCCGAACTCGCGGAAGAAACCGATCAGGGCGATGAAGTCGCGAAAGCGTACGAAGGCCACTCGCTCGAATTCGGTCCGGACTATCTGATTCCGAAGCCTTTCGACCCGCGTCTGATCATCAAGATCGCGCCCGCCGTCGCGCAGGCCGCGATGGATTCGGGCGTCGCCACGCGTCCGATTCAGGATATGGACGCGTATCGCGAGCAACTCGGTGCGACCGTCTATCGTACGGGCATGGTGATGCGTCCCGTGTTTGCGGCAGCGAAGGCGCAACCGGCGCGCATCGTGTTCGCGGAAGGCGAAGACGAGCGCGTGCTGCGCGCTGCGCAATTCGTGCTGCTCGAAAAGATCGCGAAGCCGATCCTCGTCGGCCGCCCGAGCGTGATCGAGATGCGCCTGAAGAAGATGGGCTCGAAGCTCAAGTGCGGCGAAGATTTCGAGATCGTCAATCCGGAAGACGATCCGCGTTATCAGAAGAGCTGGCAGGCCTATCACGAAATCGGCGCGCGTGAAGGCGTGACGCCGGAAGTCGCGAAGGCCGCGATGCGCAAGTTCAACACGCTGATCGGCGCGATTCTCGTGCATCTCGGCGACGCGGACGGCATGATCTGCGGCCTCATCGACACGTATCACGAGCATCTGAAGTTCGTCGAGCAGGTGCTGGGCAAGGCCGCGAGCGTCGACAACTTCGCCGCAATGAACCTGCTGATGCTGCCGGGCCGCAACCTCTTCATCAGCGACACGTACGTGAACGAAGTGCCGACGGCCGAACAGCTCGCCGACATGACGATTCTCGCCGCGCGCGAAATCGAGAAATTCGGCATCGCGCCGAAGGTTGCACTGCTGTCGAATTCGAACTTCGGCAGCGTGCCGGGCTCGTCGTCGGCACGCATGGCGCAGGCTCGCAAGCTGATCGCCGAACGCGCGCCGCAACTCGAAGTGGACGGCGAAATGCACGGCGACGCGGCGCTGTCGGAAGCGGTGCGCAAGGCCGCATTCCCCGGCACGACGCTGACGGGCGAAGCGAACCTGCTGATCATGCCGAACGTCGAGGCGGCGAACATCACGTACAACCTGCTGAAGATGATCGGCGGCGAAGGCGTGACGGTCGGCCCGTTCCTGCTCGGCGCGGCGAAGCCGGTGCACATCCTGACGCCGGCCGCGACCGTGCGCCGGATCATCAACATGACGGCCGTCGCTTCGGCGAACGCCAGCGTGGACCGTCAGGCCGCGAAGTAAGCGCACTTTCTTCGGCTTGCTGAAGTGAAAAAGGGCACCGCGAGGTGCCCTTTCTCTTTGCTGCAGCGAACGACGCTTATGCCACGTGCCGCTCGGCTCCGCCTTCGGGCGCGCGCCACTTCGCGAGCAACGACGCCCACTTCGCCCGCACGCCCTTCAGGTTGTTGTCCTTCACGTGACCGTAGCCGCGAATACCGTCCGGCAGATTCGCAAGCTCGACGGCCAGCGCGCGCTTCTCGGCCGCTTTCTCGGCCGTCAATCCGCCGATCAGTTCGCGCACCAGCACCTCGTACTCGACGATCAACGCGCGTTCGGTGCGACGCTCTTCCGTCTTGCCGAACACATCGAGCGCCGTGCCGCGCAGGAACTTCATCTTCGCGAGCACGTGCATGGCGTTGAGCATCCACGGACCGTACTGCTTCTTCACCAGATGGCCATGCGAATCCGTCGTCGCCGTCGCGGGCGGCGCGAGGTGGAACTTGAGCTTCCAGTCGCCTTCGAAATTCGCCTTGAGCTTCTCGATGAACGCCGGGTCCGAGTAGAGACGCGCGACTTCGTACTCGTCCTTGTACGCCATCAGCTTGTGCAGATTCTTCGCGACGGCTTCCGTCAGCGGCATCTGGCCATCGGCGGAATCGAGCTTCGTTTCGGCGGCGCGCACTTCGTCGACCAGCTTGCGATAGCGACGTGCGTACGCGTCGTTCTGATACGCGGCCAGATACTGCGCGCGCTTGTCGATCAGCGTGTCGAGCGCCTTCGGCGTGTGCAGCGAAACGATCTTGCTGCTCGCGGCATTCGCCGTGTTGCCGTCGTCGATCCGATCCTGGATTTGCGCGAGCTTGCGAACGGCTGCGAGATCGTGCGCCGCGCGGCGGCCCCATTCGAACGCCGCGCGATTCTTTTCGACCTGCACCGCGTTCAGTTCGATCGCGCGAATCAGCGACTCGTGCGTGAGCGGCAGCCAGCCTTTCTGCCAGGCGTAGCCGAGCACGAACGGGTTCGTGTAGATCGCGTCGCCGAGCAGCGCGACGGCGAAGTGATTCGCGTCGACGGACGAGACGCTGTCGTCGCCCGCTGCCGCGCGCACGTCGGCGTCAGCACTCGCGCCGGGGAAGCGCCAGTTCGGGTTCTTGATGAACTCGGCCGTCGGCGTCGGCGCGCTGTTCAGCACGACGTGCGTGCGGCCAGCCTGCATGCGGGACACGCATTCGTCGCTGGCTGTCACGATCGAGTCGCAGCCGATCACGAGATTCGCTTCGCCCATCGCGATACGCGTCGCGTGGATGTCGGCGGGCTGGTTCGCGATCTGCACGTGGCTCATCACGGCGCCGCCCTTTTGCGCGAGACCCGTCACGTCGAGCACGGTCACGCCCTTGCTTTCGAGGTGCGCGGCCATACCGAGCAACGCGCCGATCGTCACGACGCCCGTACCGCCGACGCCCGTCACCAGCACGCCGTACGGCCGCGCGATCGCCGGAATGTCGGGATCGGGGACGGGTGGCATCGCGTCACTCGCGACACCCGACGCCTTCGGCTTGCGCAACTGACCGCCTTCGACCGTCACGAAGCTCGGGCAGAAGCCCTTCAGACACGAGTAGTCCTTGTTGCAGGTCGACTGGTTGATCTGCCGCTTCGTGCCGTACTCGGTTTCGAGCGGCTCGACGGACAGACAGTTCGACTGCACCGAGCAGTCGCCGCAGCCTTCGCAGACCGCCTCGTTGATCACGACGCGCTTCGCCGGGTCGGGATACGCACCGCGTTTGCGGCGGCGGCGTTTTTCGGTCGCGCAGGTCTGGTCGTAGATCAGGATCGTCGTGCCTTCGATCTCGCGCAGTTCGCGCTGCACGTCGTCGAGCTTGTCGCGATGATGAATGTCGATGCCCGGCGCGAGGCCGACGTTCGCGTCGTACTTCTCGGGCTCGTCGGTGACGATCACGATTTTCTTCGCGCCTTCGGCGGCAAGCTGATGCGTGATCTGCGGCACGGTCAGCGTGCCGTCGACGGGCTGGCCGCCCGTCATTGCGACGGCGTCGTTATAGAGAATCTTGTACGTAATGTTCGCTTTCGACGCGATCGCCGCGCGAATCGCGAGCAGGCCCGAATGGAAGTACGTACCGTCGCCGAGGTTGGCGAACACGTGCTTGTCGTTCGTGAACGGCGCCTGGCCGACCCACGCGACGCCTTCGCCGCCCATCTGGCTGAACGTGCTCGTGCTGCGGTCCATCCACACGGTCATGTAGTGGCAGCCGATGCCCGCCATCGCGCGCGAGCCTTCGGGCACGTTCGTCGACGTGTTGTGCGGACAGCCGGAGCAGAACCATGGCTTGCGCTCGATCGCGACCTTCGGACGCGCCAGCGCTTTTTCCTTCGCTTCGATCACAGCGATGCGCGCGGCGATGCGGGCGCGCACGTCGGACGGCAGATCGAACTTGTCGAGACGCGTCGCGATTGCCTTCGCGATCAGCGCCGGCGACAGTTCGTAGTGAGCGGGCAGCAGCCAGTTGCCCATCGGCACCGACCATTCGCCGCCTGCGCCATCCTTTTCGTCGAACTTGCCGAAAACGCGCGGGCGCTGCGCATCGGGCCAGTTGTACAGCTCTTCCTTGATCGCGTATTCGAGAATCTGGCGCTTCTCTTCCACCACCAGAATTTCCTGCAGCCCGCGAGCGAATGCCTGCGCGCCTTGCGCTTCGAGCGGCCACACGCAGCCGACCTTATAGAGACGAATGCCGATACGCGAGCAGGTTTCGTCGTCGAGTCCGAGATCGGTCAGCGCCTGACGCACGTCGAGATACGCCTTGCCGCCCGTCATGATGCCGAAGCGCGCGTGCGGCGAGTCGATCTCGATGCGGTCGAGCTTGTTCGCGCGCACGTAGGCGAGACCCGCGTACCACTTGTAGTCGAGAAGACGCGCTTCCTGAACGAGCGGCGGATCGGGCCAGCGAATGTTGAGGCCGCCTTCGGGCATGTCGAAGTCGCCGGGCAGAATGATCTGCGTGCGGTGCGGATCGATATCGACGGAAGCCGACGATTCGACCACGTCGGTCACGCACTTCATCGCTACCCACAAGCCGGAGTAGCGGCTCATCGCCCAGCCGTGCAGGCCGAAGTCGAGATATTCCTGCACGTTCGACGGAAACAGCACGGGCAGGCCGCAAGCCTTGAACAGGTGTTCGGACTGGTGCGCGAGCGTCGACGATTTCGCTGCGTGGTCGTCGCCGGCGAGCACGAGGACGCCGCCGTGACGCGACGAGCCGGCCGAGTTGCCGTGCTTGAACACGTCGCCCGAGCGGTCGACGCCGGGGCCTTTGCCGTACCACATCGAAAACACGCCGTCGTATTTGGCGCTGGGGTAGAGGTTGACCTGCTGCGAGCCCCAAACGGCTGTCGCGGCGAGGTCTTCGTTGACGCCTGGCTGGAACACGACCTGGTGCGCGGCGAGATGCTGCTTCGCCTTCCACAGCGACAGGTCGAGACCGCCGAGCGGCGATCCGCGATAGCCCGAGATGAATCCGGCCGTATTGAGCCCGGCGGCCCGGTCGCGTTCCTGTTGCAGCATCGGCAGGCGGACCAGCGCCTGGATGCCGCTCATGTACGCGCGGCCGCGTTCGAGCGTGTATTTGTCGTCGAGCGTGACGGAATTCAACGCGGCTTCGAGCGAGGCTCGCTGGCCGGCGTCTAGCGGGGCATTCATTATGTGTACTCCTCCACCCAGTTTGGGATCACCAAAATCTGCTTGGCCTCGGCATCTTGTGAATGCTTCGGCCGGGGTCGCCATGTTGACGGCTTTTTTGGGATGGTAGCACTGGTAAAAACCCGCCGCCTATCGTCGAAAACACCACAATGCGGGTTGGATCACGAATGAAAATGTCAGCCCGATGACCACGCGTGAACTTTTTCGTGTGTCGCTGTTACGAGGTGTAAAAGCATGAAACAGGCGGAACCGCTCTTGAAATGACGGTCTAAACTCCCCACTTGCACGAATCGCAACGTTCCGCATGCTGCGGAGCTTCGCTGTGCTGAGTCGAAAAAGGAGTACGCATGAACACGAAACACATCCAGACCTTTCTGATGGTCTCGGCAGCATTTTTCGCGATGAGCGCACCGATGCGCCCGAACAGCGCCAACGCGCTCGCGAATGCTGTCACCCGCACGACGCAGGTTGCCGCGACGACGGTCGCCGTGAACCAGCGGCGCTCGTCCGAAGACGAATCGGAGCAGCGTGGCTGACCCGCTCGGGGCGGATCGTCCGCAGTGGGCGACTGACGATAACCGCCCGTCTGAATACAAAAGGCGAGGATCGAATCGATCCTCGCCTTTTTCTTTGCCGGGTCTAAACGTCTGAGCGCGTGTTAGGCCTTGTCTTGCACGACACCGCGGCGAATCTGATCCAGTTCGATCGATTCAAAGAGCGCCTTGAAGTTGCCTTCGCCGAAACCCTGATTGCCCTTGCGCTGGATGATCTCGAAGAAGATCGGTCCGATCTGGTTCTCGGTGAAGATCTGCAGCAACAGGTCGTCGTGTGCGCCGTCGATCAGAATCTTCCGCTTGCGCAGTTCTTCGAGCGGCTCGCCGTGATTCGGCACGCGGCGGTCGACGAGTTCGTAGTAGGTGTCGATCGTGTCGAGCAGCGTGATCTTCGAACTGCGCAGGCCGTCGACCGTTTTGTAGATGTCGCTCGAACCGAGCGCGATGTGCTGGATGCCCTCGCCGCGATACGCGTCGAGATATTCCTGGATTTGTCCCGCCGTTTCCGAGCCTTCCTCGTTGATCGGAATGCGGATCTTGCCGCACGGCGACGTCATCGCCTTCGACTTCACGCCCGTCACCTTGCCTTCGATATCGAAGTAACGCACTTCGCGGAAATTGAACAGGCGCTCGTAGAACTCGGCCCATTCCTGCATGCGGCCGCGATGGACGTTGTGCGTCAGGTGATCGATATAGGTGAGGCCGTGGCCGGCCGGATTCGGATTCGCGCCGGGAATCGGCTCGAAATCGACGTCGTAGATGCTGATGTCGCCGATGCTGTTCGGCGTCGCGCCGTTCTTGCCGCGCCAGCGGTCGACGAAATAGATCAGCGAATCGCCGATGCCCTTGATCGCGGGAATGTTCAGCTCCATCGGGCCCGTCTTGTTGTCGAAGCCCCACGCGCCGAGGTCGAGCGCGCGCTTGTACGCTTTCGCGGCGTCCTGCACGCGGAACGCGATCGCGCAGATCGACGGACCATGCAGACGCGCAAAACGCTGAGCGAACGAATCGGGCTCCGCGTTGACGATGAAGTTGATGTCGCCCTGACGGTACAGCGTCACGTCCTTGTGACGATGCTTCGCGATCGCCGTGAAGCCCATCTGCTCGAACAGCTTGCCGAGCGCGACGGGATCCGGCGCGGTGTATTCGATGAATTCGAAGCCGTCGGTGCCGACGGGGTTCTCCCAAGTTGAAACCTTCATGTCTGTCTCCTGAATGGCGGGGTCCGCTTCGCGTTGCGCGATCCGATGAAGAACAGTGTAGTTGCCGGTTCGCGAAGAAAACTTGCGAAATTAAGCGCTCGCTACTAGGCTTCGGCTATTTTCTGGCGTCTTAAAAGCTCGGAATGGCAGAACATGGCTCAAATTGAGATAGATGCAATCGACCGACGCATTCTCGCGATCCTTCAGGAGAATGGCCGGCTGTCGAATCAGGAGATCGCCGAACGTGTGAATCTGTCGCCGAGCCCATGTCTGCGGCGCATTCGGAGGCTGGAGGAAATCGGCGTGATCCGCGGATACGTCGCGCTGCTGGATTCGCAGATGCTCGGCCTCGATCTGCTCGCGTACGTGAACGTGCGGCTCGAAAAGCGCGGCGGCCCGGTGCTCAGCGCGCGCGCTGACGGCACGACGGGTCGCGCGGGCGCGACGCATTCGGAACTGTTTCGTGTGGCCGTGCAGGGCTGGCCGGAAGTGGTCGCGTGTTACGCGATGACGGGCGAGATGGACTATCTGCTGCGCGTGCAGGTGCGCGACATGGCGCATTTCTCGCGCTTCGTGCAGGACCAGTTGCTGCGGCATCCGTCGGTGATCGACGTGAAGTCGAGCTTTTCGCTGGAGAAGTTCAAGGAGACGACGGCACTGCCGCTGTGAGCGGCGAGCTGCCGTTCGCGCAAAGAAAAAGGGCGGCTCGTTGAAGAGCCGCCCTTTTTAGTTTTCTATCGAAACCGCTGAGGTTACGCAGCGATCGCGGTCGGAATGAACGATTCGATCAGCTTCGACGTGCTGCGCGCCTGGCGCTTGAGCACATAGTCGAACACGGCGGCCTGCTCCTGCAGCATTTCCGAGATGATGCTGTTCTGATCCGCGGGCGTGAGCGTCAGATAGGCATCCGCTTCGCCGTATGCGTATTCGATCTTCATGCCGGCCTTCTTGGCGATGTGCATCATCGTCGAGTTGCGCGACAGGCAGTGGATGTACAGCGTTGTCACGTGCGTGTTGCGGCTGCGGATGGCTGCGCGTTCGAACAGCTTCGTGCCGATGCCCTGGCCGCGCACGCTTTCCGACACCGACACGCCGAATTCAGCCGTGCGCGTGTCGCCTTCTGCGGGCAGATAAGCCAGATGGCCGACGCCGACCAGTTGCAGCTGACGATCGAACACGCCAAACACGGTGTCGCGGTTGAAATCCAGCGTGCGAACGTAGTTTTCGATGACGTGATCCGGCGTGACCTGGCCGAAACGCAGCAGACGATCGTCTTCGCCAAGTTCGATGAAGTGGGCGAGCAGAAGTGCGCGGTCTTTCTCGCCGAGTTCCCGGACCAGAACAGGCGCGCGACCGGCGACATTCAACAAGCGATCGACAGCGATCGGCTCGGCGGCGCGGATGGTTAGCTCAGTCATGGTGGGTTCTCCTATAGCAAAGCGGCATGATGCGCCGCAAAAAGCATTCTAATGGAAAACCCGAAGTCTCACTAGGGAAAACCCTGTGATGAATCGAATGCGCAGTCTAAAAATATGCGCGCAGGTTTTTATCTATTTGATTTTAAACGATTATTTATAGAATGATCGTGCGATACCGTTGCGTCGCCTTGTCGCAACGGCGGCACGATAGTTGCTGCGGAACAGCATGGTTTTCGGACGAAAAGCGGTCAGCTAGCGTTAGCGCGGCCCGCCGACGCCGCAGCGAGCAGCCCGTGATCCACCATGCCGATCACCTGCTCCGCGAACTCCCGGTAGCCCATCTTGCCGCCCGGCTTCAGCCAGGTGAACGTCCAGTTGATCATGCCGAAAACCATCATCGTGAGGGCGGTCTGGTTTTCGCGTGATACGCGTTCGGGGTACGCGCGTGCCAACTGGCGAGCGAACGCGGCAACCACGTCACGTTGCCGGTTCAGAACGATCTCGCGCTGCGACTCGACCAGATATTTGACGTCGTTAAGCAGCGCGACGTGCCGGCTGTGCGATGTCTCGTATTCAGACAGGAACGCGCGGATCAATTCGGCGAACGTCTCGCGCTCGGTGAGTCCGCGCCGCTGGCTCGCGCCTTCCACCTCGGCGATGATCAGCATCAGCCGCTTCGTGTAGCGGTCGAGCAGGTCGAACAGAATCGCTTCCTTGCTCTCGTAATAGTGATAGAGGCGCGCTTTCGATGTGCCGCTCGCCGCGGCCAGATCGGCCATCGACGTGCTCGGATAGCTCGTCAGAGCGAATTTCGCGGCGGCCAGTTCGAGGATCTGGTCGCGTTGGCTCTCGTGATCGGGGGCTCGTGTACGGGCCATGATTGTTCTAGTTTGTCTCAAGCAGGGGAAAGGGTTGCACGCGTGACGTTCATCTCCAGCGAACGCCACATCTCCGTCTCTCCGCGCAATTGCAGCTCGCCCGCGGCGGCGAGTTCACGGAGTCGCCACAGCAGCATGCTGTCGCTGACCAGCAGGCCGTTGTCCGCCGCCATCACCTGGGCAGCAACGCGCGCGGCGGACTGCCAGCCTTCGGCGGCATACTCGAAGATCAGCGCGTCCAGTTCGGCGAAGTGTCCGCTCGTGAACATGTTGTCGCGCCAGCGACGCAGTTCGGCGTCGGCGAGTTTCACTTCCTGCCATTCGAGCGCGAGCCGGCCGATACGCAGCACCGAAATCGGCGCGGCACTCGGCAGACGCTTCAGCAGCAGATCGGGCGCGAACATGCCGACGGACGTCGCCTGATCGGGACGGCGTAGCGGCGCGCTGGCATCGCCCGTCAGATCGTCGATCGACAGGCGCACTTCGTTGAGCCGTTGCGGCATTTCGCGCAGGTGAAAACATGCGCGGCGCAGCGTCAGCTGATCGGCGGCGCTTTGACCGTGCCACACGACAACGTGCGTCGACGCCTCGACCACGGCTGTGATGTCGGCCGCCTGCGTTTCGAATTCGCCGACGAAATCGCGCGCGTCGTCGCCGCTGACGCGTTGCCAGAAATCGGCGCGCGTCTGCGGCGTATCGTCGATGCCTTGCAGCGGACCGACGGCCAGATCGTCGCGCAGGGCCAGCACGGCGTCGGTCCGGCCGGCCTGGTCGAGCGCCTTGCGCAGCGAGTCGGCGGCAACGTCGCCGTTGGTGATATGGATCGTGCTCATTGTCATTGACGCGTTCGGACGCCCATCGAGCGCAATCGAAGCGCGGTTCGATCAGAAAACGGAAAAGGCCGCGCGCCGCAGGAAGACTTTCCTATGACGAGCGGCCCCTAGTGTAAGCGGATCGCGTGTGTGCCGAAAGCGACGACGCGCACATACGGCGCATGGCGTGCGGCGCATGCCGCTCACGCCGCGCGCAGTATCAACGTTCGTCGTAACTAACGACGATCTTGTCGCTGATGGGGTGACACTGGCAGGTCAGCACGAAGCCGTCCTTGATCTCGTGCTCTTCCAGCGTGTAGTTCTTCTCCATCTTCACTTCGCCTTCCAGCACCTTCGCGCGGCACGTGCAGCAGACGCCGCCCTTGCACGCATACGGCAGCGCGAGACCCGCACGCAGGCCGACGTCGAGCACGCTCAAACCCTGATACGGCAAACGCAGCTTGCGCTTCTTGCCGTCGAGCACGATTTCGAGGTCGGCCGTCGGCGTGTCGTCGGTGATTTCGGCGGCGGGCACGCCTGCTTGCGGCAGCGGCGTGCCGAATCGCTCGACGTGCACCTTTTCCTGCGGCACGCCCGCGTCCTTCAGCGCGGCTTCGGCGGCATCCATCATCGGGCCCGGACCGCAGATGAACGCTTCGTCGATGGCGTCGGCGGGCATCAGCGTTTCGAGGAACGACGCGCATTTCGCCTGATCGAGCACGCCGTTGAACAGCTCGACGTCCTGGATGTCGTCGGACAGCACGTGATACAGCACGAAGCGGTTCATAAACCGGTTCTTCAGATCTTCGAGCTCTTCGGCGAACATGATCTGATCGACGCTGCGGTTGCCGTAGATCAGCGTGAACGTGCTGCGCGGCTCGATTTCGAGCGTCGTCTTGACGATCGCCAGCACGGGCGTGATGCCCGAGCCGCCCGAAAACGCGACGTACTGCTTGCCGAGGTCGGCGTTCAGGTGCGTGAAGAAACGGCCGTCCGGCGTCATCACGTCGATCGTGTGGCCGGGTTGCAGCGTATCGAACGCGAAGGTCGAGAAGCGGCCGCCGCGCACGCGCTTGATGCCGATGCGCAGTTCGCCGTCGCGGTCGTAATCGGTGACGCCAACGCAGATCGAATACGAGCGGCGCGTTTCCTCACCGTCGATATGCGTCTTCAACGTGACGAACTGGCCCTGCGTGAAGCGAAACTGCTCGCGCAGTTCGACGGGGACTTCGAAGGCGACGGAAACCGCATCGGCGGTTTCGGGCCGCACTTCCCGGATGCGCAGCGGATGAAATTGCGGGGTGGCCATATCAGTACGGTTTGAAGTAGTCGAAGGGTTCGCGGCAGTCGACGCAGCGGTACAGCGCCTTGCAGGCCGTCGAGCCGAATTGCGCGAGGCGTTCGGTGTGTTTCGAGCCGCAGCGCGGGCAGGCGGGCGCGGGCAGCGAGCGCGGAACGAAGCGGATCACTTTCTGTTTCGTTCCGGCGTTCGGGTCGGGCTCTGCGCTGCCGCAGTTGCCCGTCGGCGGCGCGATGCCGTACGCGCGCAGCTTTTCGCGGGCGTCGTCGGTGATCCAGTCGGTGGTCCAGGCGGGCGCGAGCACGGTTTCGACGCGGTACGGCGTGAAACCGGCGGCGTCCAGCGCGATGCCGATGTCTTCCGCGATCTGCGACATCGCCGGGCAACCCGAGTACGTCGGCGTGATGACGACTTCGAGCGCGCCGTCGGCAGCGCGGCGCACGTCGCGCAGAATGCCCAGTTCGCGGATCGACACGACGGGGATTTCAGGATCGGGCACGGCCTCGAGCACGGCCCACGCCTGTTCGAGCACGCGGTCGTGGGCTTCGGCTGTTTGAGCGATCGAAGTCATCGTTGAACTCACCTGTTGGATCGACGGATTACCAGGTCGCGCCCGGGTGCTGCCGCGCGAGGCTCTGCATTTCGGCGAGCAGGAAGCCCATGTGCTCCGAATGCTCGCCGTGCTTGCCCGTCGTGATGTGCTTGACGGGCTCGGGCAGCGTCAGCGTCGCTTCGTCCAGCGCGGCGCGCACGTCTTCGAGCCACGCGGCTTCGAGTTCCGACGTCTTCGGGCCGATTCCGGCTTCGGCGATCGCGTCTTCCGTCGCGTCGTTACTGAAGAATTCGCGCGTGTACGGCATCAGGTAATCGAGCGCGGCCTGCGCGCGACGATGCGACTCGTCCGTGCCGTCGCCGAAGCGCACGAGCCATTCACCCGCGTGATGCACGTGATACTGCGTTTCCTTGATCGACTTCGCCGCGATGGCAGCCAACTGCGCATCCGACGAGCCCGTCAGCGCCGACCACATATGCAGCATCAGCGACGAATACAGGAAGTTGCGCACGATCGTGACGGCGTAATCCTTGTCCGCGTGCGCCGTGCCTGCGAGCGGCCCGACATGCGGCAGCTCGGCCAGCGTGTAGTTCGCGAACTCGCGCTCGGCGCGGAAGAACGCGTAGTCGTCTTCCGTGCGGCTCGTGCCAGTCAGCGTCTTTTCCAGTTCGGCCGCGTGCGTGTACAGCAGACGCGCCTGGCCGATCAGGTCGAGGCTCATGTTCGACAGCGCGATGTCTTCTTCGAGAATCGGGCCGTGGCCGCACCATTCCGCGTTGCGCTGTCCGAGGATCAGCGCTGTGTCGGCGAGGCGGAGCACGTAGGCGAGGTGTTGGGGCGTGATATCCATATCAATGACGCGGCGCGCTTACATGTGGTTGACTTCGTCGGGCAACTGATAGAACGTCGGATGGCGGTAGATCTTGTCGCCAGCCGGTTCGAACAGTTCCGCTTTGTCGTCAGGCGCCGATGCCGTGATCGCCGACGACGGCACCACCCAGATGCTCACACCTTCCTGGCGGCGCGTGTAGACATCGCGCGCCATGCGCAGCGCCATCGACGCGTCTGCTGCGTGCAGACTGCCGCAATGCTTGTGATCGAGTCCCTGCTTGCTGCGCACGAAGACTTCCCAGATCGGCCATTCCTTGTTCATCTCAACGTCTCCTGTCTGCGCCGCTCAGGCGGCGTGTTGCTGCGCGCGCTGGCGCTGTTTTTCGGCATGGGCGAGGGCGGCTTCGCGGACCCAGGCGCCGTCGTCGTGCGCTTTCACGCGGGTCGCGAGTCGTTCCTTGTTGCACGGGCCGTCACCGTTGACGACGCGCCAGAATTCGTCCCAGTCGAGGTCGCTGTAGTCGTAGTGACCGCGTGCTTCGTTCCACTTCAGGTTCACGTCGGGCAGCGTGACGCCGAGCACCTTCGCCTGCTCGACGGTGGCGTCGACGAATTTCTGACGCAGATCGTCGTTCGTGATGCGCTTGATGCCCCACTTCGCCGACTGGTTGCTGTGGACGGAATCCTTGTCGCTCGGGCCGAACATCATCAGAACCGGGTACCACCAGCGGTTCACCGCCTGCTGCACGAGTTCGCGTTGCGC